>DATMSC010000662.1:0-7123 GCA_035565595.1 Longimicrobiales bacterium
GTAATGGCGCACAGCAACGGCGGATTGGACGTGTGAGCCGATATGTTGCGCACGCGAACGACCGCGGTCAAGACGTGTTCGGGCGCGCGCCCCGCCTGGAGGTGTAGGCGACGGGGGCGAGTTCGACTCTGCGGGACCGCGCCTACTCCTTTCGCAGGATCTTCTCCATCGCCTTCCCCCTGGCGAGCTCGTCGATGAGCTTGTCGAGGTAGCGGATCTCCCGCATCGTGGGTTCCTCGATCTCCTCGACGCGGACGCCGCAGATGACGCCTCGGATGGAGGCGCGAGCGGGGTTCGGGCGTGGCGCCTGAGCGAAGAACGTCTCGAAGTCCGTCCGGTCCGCGAGGCGCGCCTCCAGCTCCTCCTGGGAGTATCCTGTCAGCCAGCGGATGATCTCGTCGACTTCCTCCCTCGTGCGCCCCTTCTTTTCGGCTTTCGCCACGTAATGGGGGTAGACGCTCGCGACGGCTGTCATATAGATCCGGTGTCCGGCCATGACTCATCCCTCGTGGAAGTGGTCGCTCCGGTGTGCCGGTGCGCTGCCCGCGCCAACCCGCCTCTGCCCCCGGTTCACAGTCGTGCGGTCTCCGGCCGCGAGGCCATGAGGAGCGCTGCCGCAGGCGGATCGATTTTCGCGGGCGAACGTATGATGGCGCGCTCGATCGCCGCGTCGTTGCAGATGGATCGCTCGCACACTCCGGCGCACGCCGGCAGCGCAGATATCGTCGCCCGGTGGCGAGAGCGCAACCCCGGATCACCCGACACTGGCGGATCGCACGTGAAGATCTTTGGAGACCACGACGCGAGCACGATCACCCAGATCCACGACGTGGCGAGCCGCGCTGAAAAGGCGGCGCTCATGGCGGACGGCCACGTGGGATACGTCATGCCGATCGGCGGAGTCGCTGCGTACCGCGACAGGGTCAGCGTGGTGGGCGTCGGGTTCGACATCGCGTGTGGCAACGCGGCCATCCGTACCGACCTGACCGTTGCGGATCTCGGCGGGTCCGGCGAGGAGCTCCGGAGCCGGCTGAACGAGCTGGCCGACGCCATCCAGGATCGCGTGAGCTTTGGCATCGGCCGGAAAAACCTGGCGGATGACGCCCCGGTGGATCACCCGCTCTTCGAGGACGCGGCGTGGGACGCCCTCCCTCCTGGCCACCGCGAAAAACTCCGGGAAAAGGCGCGGGCGCAGCTCGGCACGGTGGGGAGCGGGAACCACTACGTGGATGTCTTCGCCGATGAGACCGACACCATCTGGGTCGGGGTCCATTTCGGCTCCCGTGGCTTCGGCCATACCGTCGCTTCCGGGTTCATGGCGCTCGGCCAGGGCGCACAGTGGGGTGACCGGGTGCCCGAGCGCGAGGTGCTCCTCCCGCTGAGCGCTCCTCTCGGGCACGACTACTGGCACCTCATGGAGCTGGCCGGCCGCTACGCCTATGCGGGTCGGGAATGGGTGGCCCGCAAGGTGGTCGAGCTCCTGGGCGGGCGGGAAGTCGAGCTCGTGCACAACCACCACAACTTCGCCTGGCGGGAAGTGCACGACGGCGAGGAGCTCATTGTCGTGCGGAAAGGTGCAACTCCGGCGTTTCCCGGGCAGAAGAGCTTCATCGGCGGGAGCATGGGCGACAACGCGGTCATCGTCCGGGGTACTCCACCGGAAGACGCCGACGACGAGACCCGGAAGCTGCAGCAAGAGGCGCTCTACTCGACGGTGCACGGCACGGGGCGCGTCATGAGCCGCACGGCGGCAGCCGGGAAGCGGAACCGCCGGACCGGCAAGGTCATTCGCCCGGGGCGCGTTTCACCAGAGATGATGCAGTCGTGGATCCGGCAGAAAGGCGTCGTGCTGCGGGGCGGCGGGCTGGACGAGAGCCCTCACGTCTACCGGCGCCTGCCGGAAGTGCTCGAGGCCCATGGCCGCACCATTGAGGTGCTGCACACGTTGCGTCCGCTCATCGTGGTCATGGCCGGCGAGGACGAGTTCGACCCGTACAAGGATTGAATCGAGGATCGGGCAACCACATCGCAGGACCTCCAGCCGACCGCAGACCCCCCATCCCCTTGCGCCGGCGGCGATGCATGCGCCGCTACGGCGCGTTGTCCCCCGGCTCCCAGCGGAAACTCCCGAGGATGAAGGCGTAGACATCGCGCTGGACGGGTGCGATCGGGCTGTTTGCCGGTGGTACGTCCGCGAACCGGAGAGCGACGACCCGCGTCCCCCGGCCCATGTAGTAGGTGCGGATCCAGGAATCGCCGCCGAACGTCGTCACGAGCACTGCCGGCTCCCCGGCCACCGTTGTCTCCTCGATGGTCGGCCGGGCGAGCGCTTCCGGATCGATTGCGTTCTCTTCGACCCACGCGCGAATCGGGACAACTTCTCCCTTGCTGTAAGTCGTCACATCGAGCACATAGGCAGGCCCCGACAGAACCCAGTCCTCGGCGGCGGGCCTGATCGCGACTTCGGGTCCCACGATGCGGACCAGCGCGACAGCCGACGCGGCCGGCTGCTCCTCCTGGACGGTCGCACCTTCCGGGTACAGGACGGAGAAACTGTCGCCGTCGTAACGCTGGAGACCCGGCGAGGGGAGCGCCCGGGCGCCCGCAGCCGGAGTTTCGTCGCGGCGGCACCCGGACGCGGCCAGGCACACGACCAGGGCGATGACGGTGATGCCTGGGTGCCTGCAGCATTCCCGAAACATGGATTCCATATGATTCACCCCACGTGAACCGGGTCCAGCCAACCGGCGCCGCGGCCACCCGTGGCGTTCCGCCGGATACGCCCGATCCCGGCAATGAACTTGCCCTCTCCCGCGCACTGGCGCATACTGCCCTCTTCCAAATCTCCAATGACGAGCAACGAGGGATCGCCGATGCTTCGGATGCAGAGGTCGTTCATCCATGCCATCGCGGTCGCGGCCGTGTTCGGATCGACATGGCCGGCGACTGCGCAGACGCCCCGTGGTCTGGATCCCGAACGTGCCCGCAACATCGATCTGGTCCTCGAAAGGTATGTGGAAGAGGGTCGCATTGCTGGCGCGGTAGCGCTCGTCATGCGGGATGGCCAGGTCGTGTATGAGGGTGTTGCCGGCTGGGCGGACATTGAAGCGGGCCGGCCAATGACCGCCGACGCGATCTTCCGGATCGCGTCGCAAACCAAGGCCATTACGAGCGCCCTCGTCATGATGCTGGTCGAGGAGGGCCGGATCAATCTCAACGACCCCATCACGCGCTGGATGCCCACGTTCGCGAACAGCACCGTGGCGGTGACCGGCGAGGACGGGGAAGTCGAGTTCGTCCGGGCTCGCCGCGCCATAACCGTGCAGGACCTCCTCACGCACACGGCCGGGATCTCGTACGGCACGGAGTCGACCATCTCCGGACTGTATGCGGAGGCTGGACTGGGTCCGGCCGCTGGCTACGGCTGGCACACCGCGGACAAGGACGAGACGATCTGCGACAGCATGGATCGTCTCGGTCCCCTGCCGAAGACGCGGCACCCGGGCGAGGCGTTCGTCTATGGCTACAACACGGACATTCTCGGCTGCATCGTGGAGCGGGCGAGCGGGATGCCGCTCGACGAGTTCATGCGAACCCGGCTCACGGAACCGCTGGGGATGAAGGACACGCACTTCTTCCTCCCGGAGAACACGCCGCGGGAGCGGCTGGTCACCGTATACACCTACAACAACGCGTCCGGCGGTCCGGTGCGGACAGTGGAAGGTCCCCGGGGCCAGGGCTCCTACGTCGACGGGCCGCGTCGCAACTTCTCCGGCGGCGCGGGACTCCTCTCCACCGCGCACGACTACGCACGCTACCTGGAGATGATCCGGAACGGCGGCGAGCTCGACGGCGTGCGCTATCTCTCGCGGCGCAGCGTGGAGCTGATGAGCACCAACCAGGTGGGGGCGCTGCGGGGCGCTACCGGGCTGGGTTTCGGGCTCGGCTTCGAGACCGTGGACCGGCTGGGCGCCGCCGGTCTGGCTTCCGTCGGCAGCTTCGGCTGGAGTGGCGCCTACGGCACGCAGTACCGGGTGGACCCCGAAGAGGGTCTGGTCATGGTGCTCATGATCCAGATGATCCCATTCTCGGGGCCCGGCATTCGCGAAGCGTTCACCTCGGCCGTCTACGGAGCGCTCGACTGACGGCGCTTTCTCAGCAGCCAACCTGTCGCGATCGGCCTCCAACGCTTACTTTCGCTCGGCCTTCCGAACGGCCGGCAGGGTGACGGGCGCCGCACGCGCCGAGGCCGCCGGCGTACGGCCAGAGCCATCACGACGAAAACGCAGTCTCGACATGTCCGGGCGGGTCGCCTCCCGGCAGGTTCAGAAGTTCTCGCGCGCGACGCCGCTGCGCCAGGCCGCAGAGGGCGGCGGCGCGCGACCATACTATTACTCTGACGGATCGATCGAAGGAGCCCATGTTCAAATTCCGGAGCACCATTGCCACGGCCGTGATCGTTGCCAGTGCCTCACTGTCGCTGGCCGCATGCGACGACTCCCCCACCGAGCCGGGTACCGTTGAGATCGTGATCGGCGGCCTTTTCGGGCTCACCGGAAGCTGGGCCACGCTGGGACAGAACGCGAAGGCCGCGCTCGAGATGGCCGTCGCTGATCTGAACGAGCATTTCGAAGACAACGCCGCCGGCATCGTGTTCGCGGCCCGGGTCGAGGACACGCAACTCGAACCGTCGCGGGCGTTGCAGCAGGCCCAGCTCCTCGCGGCGAGTGGTGTGCGCATCATGATCGGACCGCAGGCGAGCTCCGAAGTCGCGGAGCTGAAGAGCTTCGTGGATTCGAACGGCATCCTGCTGGTCAGCCCATCGAGCACGGCCGGCGCGCTCGCGGTGCCGAACGACAACGTCTTCCGGTTTACGCCGTCGGATGGTCCTGAAGGTACCGCGGTCGCCGCGTTGATGTGGGACGATGGCGTCGCTGCCGTCGTCCCGGTCTGGCGTCAGGACGCCGGAAACGCCGGACTCGAAGCGGCGACCCGCTCAGCATTCTCCGCCCTTGGAGGCACGGTGCTCCAGGGCGTGAGCTACGCGGCATCCACCACGAACTTCGCCGCCACCGCAACAGCGCTCGCGGCGCAGGTGCAGAGCGCCATCGATGAACACGGCCTCGAGTCCGTGGCAGTCTATCTCGCCGCGTTCGACGAGGTCGTCGATCTCTTCAAGGCTGCTTCCACCATCCCGGTGCTCAGCTCCGTCCGGTGGTACGGGAGCGACGGCGTGGCGCTGAGCGACGCGCTCCTGAGCGATGACGACGCCGCGGACTTCGCCATCGAGGTCGGGTACCCGAATCCGCTGTTCGGACTCGAGGAAGGGGCGAGCGACATCTGGGCGCCGCTGTCCGCGCGAATCCAGGCGATCACCGGGCTGGAGCCCGACGCCTTCGCCCTCGCCGTGTACGACGCGGCATGGGTCGCGGCCCGCGCCGCGATCGCAGCCGGCGGCGCCGGCAACATCAATGCGCTCAAGGCCGCGTTCGTAGCCACGGCCGCCAACCATTTCGGCGCCACCGGCTGGACCGTGCTGAACGCGGCCGGTGATCGGCGCTACGGCAACTTCGATTTCTGGGCGATCCGGGCGGTGGGCGGCGTGAATCGCTGGACGCGTGTGGCGCAATACGAGACCCAGACGGGCCGGCTCATTCGCTGAGCCGACCGTGGCACCGGCCCCGGCCAGGCCACTGTGTAGAGTGCGTCATCTACGAGGGGTTGCCGGTTCGACGTGACTGCGATGCTGTCCGGCGAGGCGCTGGTAGTATTCGCCGTGCTGGGCGTGACGATCGCGCTGTTCATAAGCGATCGCCTGCGCCTGGACCTGGTCGCGCTACTTGCGCTCCTCACGCTCCTCGTCACCGGGATCCTGACCCCGGCCGAAGGGCTGGCCGGCTTCGCCGATCCTGCCGTGATCATGATCGCCGCGCTGTTCGTGATCGGCGCGGGGATGCTACATACGGGACTGGCGGAACGGTTCGGTCGCGCAATCGGCCGGGTAGCGGGCACGGGCAGGGCCCGGCTGACGGCCGTGCTGATGCTCGGCACCGCTGTGATCTCCGCGTTCGTGAGTACGACCGGCACGGTGGCGCTGATGTTGCCCGTGGCCGCCGCGCTCGCCCGCAACGCGAAGATCAGCCCGACCGTGCTGATCATGCCCATGTCCACCGCCGCCCTGCTCGGCGGGTTGCTCACGCTGATCGCGACCCCGCCGAACATCATCATCTCCGAGCAACTTGCGAACGCGGGGTTCCAACCCTTCCACCTCTTCAGTTTCACTCCCATCGGATTGACGATGCTCGCGGTGGGACTCGTCGTCCTGGTGCCGCTCGCCGGACGACTCCTGCCGCCGCGGGCGCCGGTCGACCGGCCGGCGGGAGCAGGTGGTATCGCGCGCGTGTCTCCGCGCGAGTTGGCCGAGGGTTACGCCATCGGAGAGATCGCGCGTGTGCGCGTTCCGCCCGGTTCACGATTGGTAGGACGCAGCGCAGCGGAGCTAGGGCTGCGGCGGCGCTACGGCGTACAGGTGCTGTCGGTGCGGCGACGCGTCCGGCTGGGCGCCCGCCGGGAACGACTGGCGAAAACCGCCGAACAGGTGATCGCGCCGGATGACGAGCTGGAGCTGACCGGCGGCGTCGACGGGGTGAAGCGGCTCTGCGAAGAGGTTGGCCTCGAGCTCATCGGCTTCCGCAGTGAATCGGATGCGGTGCTGGCTGAGGTGGTACTCCTCCCCAGGTCGCGCCTGATCGGGAAGACGCTCGTGGAAACCCGGTTCCGCACACGCTACCACGTGAACGTGCTGTCGCTGAGGCGGGGCAACCGAACGCACGAGGGCGACATCGCGACAGTGCCCCTCGAGTTTGCGGACACACTCCTCGTCGCGGGTTCGCCCCGCCGCATTGAGGAGCTGCGCAGCGAGACTTCGGACTTCGTCGTCGTGTCCCAATCGGCCGAGCTCTCCAGCAAAGCCGGAATGTCGAAACGCGAGGCAGTCACCCTGGCCATCATCGTCGGGATGATCGCTTTCCTAGCGTTTGATGTCCTCCCCGCAGTAGTGACGGTGCTCCTCGCCGCCGTCGCGATGGTGCTCACCCGCTGCGTGGACGTGGAGACCGCCTAC
>DATMSC010000663.1:0-3771 GCA_035565595.1 Longimicrobiales bacterium
AAGTGCGTGAACTCGTACGCCTGGAATCCAAGGAAGATCGACCCGAAGATCGCCGTCGCCATGAGCCAGCGAAGAGAACCCTTGCGGTCTCCTGCCTTCACGGCGTGCAGCGCCATGACCATGTTGAAACTGCTCATCAGCAGCACGAACGTGCTGACCGTGGTCAGTGGAATGTCCAGGACCCCGTCCGGACCGTGCGGGAACGGCCCGGCGATACTCTGACCCTTGTACACCATGTAGGTCGCGATCAGCGACCCGAAGAAGAGGCACTCCGAGCCGATGAACGTCCAGAACCCGAGCTTCCAGGTATCCAGCCCGGTCGACGTGTAGTGGTGCTCGTGTGCGGCTGCTGCGTGAGACACGATCCGCTCTCGTGCTGATGGTACGTGAAGTCGACGGCTACTTGAACTGCGGCTCGAACGCCCAGTTGATCACGCCGATCGCGGCGACGAGCAAACCGAGCAGCGGCGGCCACCACATGTTCGTGACCAGGAGGAGCGCGCAGCACAGCGTGATCCCGACGGCCACGACGATCGGCCAGTACGAGTTCGACGGCATGTGCACCCCCTCGGGCAGCTCCGCCGGCAAGTGCTCCTTCACCATCGACGGGTCATCCCAGAGCGGCAGACGGCTGCGAACCTCCGGGAGCACGTCGAAGTTGTACGAAGGCGGAGGCGACGGAATCGACCACTCCAGCGTCGCCGCGCCCCAGGGGTTGGCGCTCGCCCGCTCGCCGTGCTTCAGGCTGCGAACCACGTTGTAGATCGTGACGATCGTGCCGATCGCGATGATGAACGCGCCGATCGTGGTCAACATGTTCAGCCAGCCGAGATTCAGCTCGGCAGAATAGGTCACGATCCGGCGAGGCATGCCGAGCAACCCGGAGAGGTGCATCGGGAAGAACGTCAGGTTGAACCCGATGAACATCAGCCAGAAGTTGAGCGTGCCGAGCTTCTCGTTCAGGAACCGGCCCGTCACCTTCGGGAACCAGTAGTAGAGCCCCGAGAAGATCGCGAGCAGCAGCCCGCCGAAGAGCACGTAGTGGAAGTGAGCCACCACGAAATACGTGTCGTGCTGCTGCAGATCGCCCGGTGCGGCCGAGTGCATGATCCCCGAAACACCGCCCATCGTGAACATCGCGATGAACGCGGCAGCGAACTTCATCGACGTCGTGAACTGGATGTCACCGCCCCACAGCGTGGCCAGCCAGTTGAAGATCTTCACGCCCGTCGGGATCGCGATGATCATCGTCGCGATCACGAAGAACGAGTCGGCGATCGGGCCGAGCCCCACCGTGAACATGTGGTGCGACCAGACGCCCCACCCGAGGAAGGCGATCAGGATCCCGGAGTAGACCATGATCGCGTAGCCGAAGAGCGGCTTCTTCGCGAAGGTCGGGATGACTTCCGAGACGATGCCGAAGCCCGGCAGGATCAGGATGTAAACCTCAGGGTGCCCGAAGATCCAGAACAGGTGCTGCCAGAGGATCGGGTCGCCGCCGATCTGCGGGAGGAAGAAGCCTGTGCCGAAGAAGCGGTCGAACGACAGATAGAAGAGCGCGACGGCGAGGACCGGGAGCGCCGTGAGCAGGAGGAAGCTCGTCACGAACGCCATCCACGTGAACAGGGGCATGCGCATCAGCCGCATCCCCGGTGCCCGCAGATTGATGATCGTCGTCACGAAGTTCACGCCGCCCATGATCGACGCGAGACCCAGGATCTGCAGCCCCAGCGAGTAGAAGTCGGCGTGGAGCCCGGGCGAGAATTCGCGGCTCGTGAGCGTCGCGTAGCCGGTCCACCCCACGTTCGGCGCGGAGCCGAAGAGGAAGCCAGCGTTGATGAAGAGCCCGCCGAGCAGGAAGATCCAGTACGACAGCGCGTTGAGCCGCGGGAACGCCACGTCGCGCGCTCCGATCTGGAGCGGCACCAGGTAGTTGAACAGGGCAACACCGATCGGCATCCCGACGAGGAACACCATCGTGATGCCGTGCATGGTGAAGATCTGGTTGTACGCTTCCGGGCTCAGGAACGTCATTTCCGGCTGCGCGAGCTGGATCCGGATGAGCAGCGCTTCGAATCCGCCGACGAGCAGGAAGAAGAACGACGTGACCGCGTAGAGGATGCCGATCCTCTTGTGGTCCACGGTCGTCATCCAGCTCCACAGCGTGTTTTCGGCACCGCTCCTGGCCGCCGCGGGAGCCGCTCTCAATGTCGCTTCGGCACTAGCCATGAATATCCACCCAGGCAGAGGAACCGTCTCGACCACGTGGTGGCGCCGCCGCGCCCGTGCCGGGACGGTATCCAGTTACTCCGGAATCGCGGCGCTATGCATCAGCGCAGGCTGAGCAGGTATGCTGCAACCGCCTCGACCTGCTCGTCGGTGAGGCCGGTCGGCGGGATTCCGCCGCCTTCCGTCTGCGTGCCGGGCATCCGGGCGCCCGGCTTGATCGCCGCCGGATTCTTGATCCACGCGACGACGTTCTCGCGTGTGTTGGGCAGCGCCCCGGCGCCCACGGCCCAGCGGTTGCCGAAACCGGTCAGGTTCGGGCCGAGCTGGCCGACCGCGTTCGTACCGTTGATGGCGTGGCACGCAATGCAGGTGCTGCTCATGAAGATGTCGCGCCCCTGCGCCTCGAGCGAACCGGGCGCCGGCTCGGGCGACGTGGTCATGGACTGCGCCCACGCCGCGAAATCCTGCTGGGGCATGACCACCGCCAGCATGCGCATGAACGCGTGGGACTGACCGCAGAACTCGGCACACTCGCCCAGGAACTCACCGGTCTCGCTGGGCGTGAAGACGATGCGGGTCGTGCGGAGGTCCTGCGGGTCGATCCGGCGGGGCGCCGGCGCAACGTCACGCTTCCCGCCGAGGCGAGGGATCCAGAAGCTGTGGATCACGTCGGTCGAGCGCATCCTCAGCTCGATCGGCCTGTCGACCGGCACGTGCAACTGGTTGGCCGTGACCAGACCGTTCAGCTCGGGATAGCGGAACTCCCACCAGAACTGGCGGCCGATGACTTCCACCGTGAGCGCGTTGGGCGGCGCCGGCGCCTGCGTGGCGAAGACGCTGCGGATGGTCGGGACCGCGATGAAGACGATGATCAGCGCCGGGATGAGCGTCCAGACGATTTCGAGCCCCGTGTGTCCGTAAACCGGCTTGGGCTTCGGGGCGCCTGGTCGGCCGCGGTACCTGAAAAGGATGTAGATCAGGAGTACCTGGACGACGACCAGAATTCCCATCGTCCACCAGAAGACCCACCAGAATAGCTGGTTGACTTCTTCGCCGAAGTCGGATACAGGGCTGAAAGTGGTCTGGGGATACTCACCGCACGCGGTCAGGAGTGGCAGCACGAACGCGAGCGCGGCAATGGCGAGCGCTCGCGGCCATCTGGTTTTCAAGGCCATTCGCTCCTCTCACATTCCACAACCCCGCCGCCCGGAATCGCAACAGCACGGTCCGTAGGCGTGGAGCGCATGAGATTACCACGACCGCCGACGCGGGTCAAGCTCGTGCCCGCCCCGGCCGGCGTCGTGGCCGACGTCCGGAAAGTCGGTTCTGACATCAGGCAACGGCTGTCAGCGGCCTGCCGGCGCGCCGGATGCCGTTTTCGCCGCCACGGCGATCTGCGCCGCCGCCCGGCGGGCTACCGCAGCCCACCACACCAGCGCCCCCCACGCTGCGACGCCTGCGACCAGGTGCAGCACCTGCAGCGCGTTGGGGAGCCGGAGCAGGATCAGGTTGGCCGCCACCACGAGCTGGGCCACGATCACG
>DATMSC010000664.1:0-2938 GCA_035565595.1 Longimicrobiales bacterium
TGGCGCGATGCGGTCGACTCGGCCGGGCTCGCCGCCCGATGCGTGGATGTCCGTGTAAATGAACGCAGGGCGAACCGCGTTGACCCGGATCCCTTCGGCAGCGACCTCCTTCGCCAGCCCGATCGTCAGCGTGTCCACCGCGCCTTTCGACGCCGCGTAGTCCACGTATTCACCCGGGGAGCCGAGCCTTGCCGCGGCCGACGACACGTTTACGATGGCGCCACCGCTCCCGCCGTGCCGGGTGGACATGCGTCGCACTGCCTCCCTCGCGCAGAGGAACGCGCCGGTGACGTTCACGGCGAGGACACGGTTCAGCCTGGCGGCGGACATTGCCTCGACGCGCATCTGCGGCTCGAGCACCCCCGCGTTGTTGACCAGCGCCGTGACCCGGCCGAGCCGCCTGTCGACCTCCTCGAACATGCGCTCGACCTCGCCCTCCTCCGCCACGTCGGCCTGGAATGCCATGGCCGGCCCCCCCATTGCCTCGATCTCCCGGACGACGCTCTCGGCGGAGCCGCAGTCGTGGCGGTAGTTGACGCACACCGCGTAGCCGCGTGCGCCGGCGAGCCTCGCGGTCGCAGCGCCGATGCCCCGGCCGCCGCCCGTTACGATCATGACCCGGTTTGCGGGTGCGTGAGCCGTCATGTGCGTTCGCGACGTAAGGAGTCCTGGCGAATGGAAGCGCTTGCGTCGGCCGGGAACATGCGCCGTGGCGGCGCCGGGTGGCAAGCTCCCGGACCGGAGATGAACGGCTTCAGCGGGCGATGGGTGCGATCACCGCTGATGTGAGTCGTGACAGGTCGTGCGGAGACAGCTCCAGCTCGAGACCTCGCCGGCCGGCGCTCACGAAAACGGTTTCGTGCTGGAGCGCGCTCTCGTCCAGCACGGTCCGGAGTCGCTTCTTCTGGCCGAGGGGGCTGATCCCACCGGCGACGTAGCCCGTCGCCCGCTCCGCGGCGCGCATCTCCGCCATCGCGGCGCGCTTCCCGTTCGTCGCCGACGCGAGCGCTTTCAGGTCGAGCGTGCAGGCCACGGGGACAATGGCGACGACGAGATCGGCGTCGACGTTGGCGACGAGAGTCTTGAAGACGCGTTCGGGGGCCACACCGAGCTTCAGCGCGGCCTCCAGGCCGTACGACTCCGCAGCGGGATCGTGCTCGTATTCGTGGATCCTGAATTCCACCCGCGCGCGGCGAGCGGCGAGAACCGCAGGCGTCACCGGCTGCGTCCGTCGATCAAAGTCCCGGCGCGGCGTTGCGTCGTCATGCGCGAGAACCCGGCGTGGAAGGTGCGCCCGCGACGACGTCCATGTCCTGTCCGCCGACGATTACCGCCACGGCGCCGATGAAGGGGTGCATGAGGGAAACCCACATCGGGAGGCGGGCCATCTGAAGCGCCTCGAGGGCCCCGATACCGTCGGACCGTGAAGCGACGACTCCGGGCTCCGCAAAAAGCTGGGGAAGCGCGATCCAGAATCCGAGGAGCAGCACGATCACGGCGAGGATCGTCGGCGCACGCTCGCCGCCGGAAACCCGGTTCGCGATCATGCCGCCGATATAGGCAGCGCCGAATACGACGACCATGTCGATGACCATCCACGGCACGGTGCTGGCGTACACGCCCGGCTTGAAAACGCGATCCTCACCGAGGATGAGGTACGCGACGCAGAGCCCCACGACCACGATCGCGAACAGCGCGACGTAGCCGAGGAGCACGCCACCGGCAATGCGGGGGATCGAAGATTCGTGCTGCTTCGTGGACTGGCTCATCGAATTGGATCGCTAGAGTCGTGGCGTTGCGTTTGCGTTCGGTCGACGCGGGCCGTGGGACCGCGCACCGGGCCGCTGCAGCCGGCATGTGTCTACCATTGTCGGCGTCGTGGGATCCGCCACGGACGCTACTGGTTCATTGCCATCGTGAGCGGGCCGACCAGCAGCGGCAGGGCGGAGAGCGCCCACACGATGAGGGCGACTGCCCACGCGCGGCCGCTCGATGTGCGGGCTATCGTCGCCACACCGATGGCCACGAGTGCCGTACTCCAGAGAACGAACAGATCCAGCCGTCCCAGCGCTGCCACCAGGAGCGGCGACCCGTCGATCGCGATGAACCTGGCCGGGCTGATGCTCACGTGATGCAGCGCCAATGGATCGAGGAGCACGCCCTGGAAGATCGAAACGATCATCGAAATGATGCGCGGAAACGCCGAGAACGCGGCGATCAAGACTCCCGCCCGGAACGTCATCCGGGCGCCGAGCACCGCGCCCAGACCCCAGACCATGAGTCCGGTGACCACCGCCGCGATCGGCGTCATGATCAGCGCACCCAGCGGAGCTGTGAACATGGAGATCCGCTGCATCTGCGCGATCTGCTCGGCAGGTAACTCCGCGCCCGATGCCTCGATCGACTGGCGCATGGCCGCAAACATGGCGTCGCCCATGCTCAACTGGAACGCCACGGTGAGGAGCGTCATCGCCAGCGTCAGGGTGACGAGCGCCGGGATGTACGGAGCCTCGCGGCGTCGCTCGAAAACCGCTCGCGGCGACGTGTAGATGTCGACCACGTCTTCCCAGAACGGCGCGCGCTCGACGGCCACGGCCGGCTCAGCGGTCAACGGTTCACTCATGCGCGGGTCTCCGGGGCAGAGTTGAAAGGGGCAAGCTCCCGATCGGACGGTGGGATTTCACATCCCCGCCGCATCCGAACGCCAACGCCAGCTACAGAAGTAGAGGGTTCCCACCAGGAGCAGCGGACCCGAGATCCACACCGCCCAGTCGAGACGTCCGGACCACACCGCGTAGAACGCAGCGAGCGCCGTAAACGCTACACTGCCGAGCAACGGTCGGCGCCAGGAGATGGCCACGGCAACGGCGGGGACGAGCGCCGGTGAGGCGTGCAGCGCGAACGCCGCCATCCCGTGACCGAGTGCGCCCCAGGCGTA
>DATMSC010000665.1:0-2988 GCA_035565595.1 Longimicrobiales bacterium
GGAAATGGGCGCGGTGTTCGATACGCATCTCGGGCCGAACTGGCGCGACGTCTACGATGACATGCACTGGCACGCCGCCATCCGGATCCCGCTCGATGAACTGTTCGAGGCCAGGCGCGAGCTGCGGCGCGCGCTCGTGAGGACCGCGCGCGAGAATCTCGCCGCACAGGTCGCGCGCGCCGGCGGCGACCACCGCTGGACCGAGCTGGCCCTTGATCCCGACGTGCTGACCATCGTGTTCGCACGCCGCTTCGCGACATACAAGCGGGCGACGCTCCTCCTTTCGGACCCGGACCGATTGCTCCGGCTCCTCACCGGGCCGAGACCGATCCAGTTCGTCTTCGCGGGGAAGGCACACCCGAAGGACCTCCCCGGCCAGGAGTTCCTCCGCCGTGTCGCTGAATTCTCGGCCCGACATGACGTGCGCGAGCGGTTCGTCTTCCTGGAAGGCTACGACGTCGACCTGGCGCGCTGTCTGGTGCACGGCGCCGATGTCTGGCTCAACGTGCCACGGCGGCCGCACGAGGCCAGCGGGACGAGCGGGATGAAGGCCGCCGCCAACGGGGCGCTCAACCTCAGCATCCCCGACGGCTGGTGGGCCGAGGCATGGACGGATCACAACCGGCTCCCCGATCCGATCGGGTGGAGCATCGACCGGCGGGACGCGCGCGACGACTCCGACGAGGCCGACGCACGCGAGCTCTTCCGCCTTCTCGAAGACGAGGTGGTCCCGCTGTTCTATGAGCGGAACGAGGCGGGGATCCCGGAAGCCTGGATGCGTCGGGTACGCGCAGCCATCCGGCAGGTGACGCCGTTCTTCAACACGCACAGGATGGTCGCGCAGTACGTCGACGAGCTGTACCTCCCGGCACACTGGGAGGGCTCGCCCGGCACAGCCGACGCCCTCGCCGAGGGCGCGTAGCGCTTCGCCCGGCCGTCGGCTCGATCCGGGCTGGCGGCCGGATCGCTTCCGCTGGGCCCGGCTCCCGGCTATCTTGCGCACTACGAGCACTGGCCAACGCGATCAACGCGCCAGGAGCACCCGATCATGACCGGATCCGGATCGACACATCGGGGCGAGCGTGCCCGTCGAATGAGGGCAGTGGGCGGTATGCTGCTGCTCGCGGCGATCGCCACGGTGCTGCTCCCGGAGTCGGCTTCAGCCCAGATCATGGCGGGCGGCCGTGAGCGATCCAACGCCGCAGCCATCACCAATGGCCTCCCGGAATGGCTCGGCGGCCTCACCTTCTGCCGATTGCAATACGGGCGCTGGCGCGAGTTGCGGTCCGGGTTGGGGTGGAGCACGGATTATCCCGCCGCGGACCACAACTTCCTGACGCGGTTCGAAGAGCTGACGGCGGGCACGATCAGCATGTGGGAATCGGGCGAGCCCGGCTACGCCGCCGTCCGGGCTACCGACCCCGAGCTCTTCCGCTGCCCGTTCCTCTTCATGACCGATCCGGGTTCCGCGACATTCGACGAGCGCGAGGTCCAGCGCCTGCGCGAATACCTCCTCAAAGGCGGATTCCTATGGGCGGATGACCTCTGGGACGATTCCGGTGCCTGGTCGATCCTCCGGCGGAATCTCGAGCGCATTCTCCCCGGCCATGAGGTCGTCGAGATCACGGCGGATCACCCGCTCCTGTCCGCCCATTACGTCATCCCGCGCGTCCCACAGATCCCATCGGTACAGTCGTGGCGAAGAAATGGGCTGACTTCGGAAGTCCCCGGCCGCACCGATACGCCGCGGCTGTACGGAATCTTTGGTGAAGACGGCCGCCTCATGGTCCTGGTCAGCTACAACACTGACATCGCGGATGGCTGGGAACGCGAAGGCGACGAACGTGAGTTCTTCTATCTGTTCTCGCCGGAAGCTTACGCGCTCGCCATCAACGTGATGATCTGGATTATGTCTCGCTGAGCCGGTAGCTGCTGTTCGCGCCGGGTCAACCCGCGCCGGCGCGCATCGCCTCTCTCAGGAGCTCCGCGCCATGGTGCATCCCCTGTGCGCCGAGGAGCACCAGCAGATCGCCGTCGCGAACTCTCGCGAGTCCCGCGCCGATTGCCTTTTCGAGGCGGTCGTACACGCGGTTCCGGATCCCCGCCCGCGAGACGGCGCTGACGAAAGCCTCCCTTTCTGCGGCCTCGACCCGATCCGTCTCGCCCACCGCATCCACGCTCGATGTTGCCACCAGGAAATCGATCGGCATGCGCTCCGACCAGATCGCCAGCGCTTCACCGTAGCGCTGGTTCAGCTCGACGCCCCGGCGGCCGCGGATCGCAGCCACGATGACGAGCCGTCGGTGCGGGATCTGGCAGATGAGCTCGAACAGCGCGTTGAGCGACTCGGGGTGGGACGCAGCGTCGTCCAGCACCGTGAAACGCCCGCGGTGAATCACTTCCGTTCGCCGTTTCACGGGTGGGAGCGTGGCCATCGCTTTGGCGACATGGCCCGGCGGCGCGCCGAGTATCAGCGCGGCCGTAGCGGCGAGGCAGGCATTCACGGCGTGCGTGCGACCGAGGAGGGGCAGAGTGAATTCGAGCTCCAGCGGCCCCAGTTGCTTCCGCAACCCCACCGATGGCAACGCCCTGCGCACGCAGAGCCTGACTTCCGTGTGCTCCAGCCCGGATACTCGATAGGCGACGCGCACGGGGACGGAGCCTCCGAGCCCGCACCCCACGGGCGTGACGTCCCGGTGCCGGATCAGCTCGCGGATGACGCGTTCCCCGGCGGTGTAGATCACCGGTGCGCCCGGCGCGATGTGGTCGAAGAAGCGTCGCTTGGCGGCGACATACGCCCGGAAGGTGCCGTGGCTCTCCCTGTGCTCCAGCGGCCGGACATTGGTGAACACACCCAGAGAAAAGGCGAGCCCATGGACGCGCTCCTGGGCGAGCGCCTGGCTGGTGACCTCCATGGCCGCCGCCCGGGCGCCCGCATCCGCGATCTCCGCGAGCGTGCCCTGGAGCGAAATCGCGTCCGGCGTCGTG
>DATMSC010000666.1:0-4227 GCA_035565595.1 Longimicrobiales bacterium
ACCGCGTTGACGAGAGCCACGGCCCGGCGGGCCTCGCGCGCGTCGATGACCGGCGCGCGCCCTTCCCGAATGGCAGCCACGAAGTCTTCGAGCTGTCGCTGGTGCCCGAGGATCGAGATCGCGCCGGGATCGCCCGCGCCCGAACCGAGCGCGTTCTCCCGCGCGCGCCGGATCTTCTCGTCTTCCGGAGCCTCGCGCGCGAACTCCCACTGGACGATGGCGTCGTCCTCCAGACAGACGGAGCCGTATTCGCCGCAGATCTCGATTCGGCGGGACCACCCCGGCCAGACCGCCGTGCTCGCCTCGATGGTGCCCAGCGCACCGCTCGCAAACCGGAGGGCGGCGACCACCGTGTCTTCCGCCTCGATCTGCTGGTGGACCCGCCGCGTGCTCCAGGCGGATACCCGGTCGGGGAGGCCGGCGAACCACTGGAGGAGGTCGACGCCGTGGATCCCCTGGTTGATCAACGCACCGCCACCGTCGAGCGCGAGCGTGCCCTTCCAGGGCGAGTCGTAATACGCGGCCGGGCGGTGCCACTTGATGTACGCGCTGCACAGCACCAGGCGCCCGAAGCGGCCGGCGTCCAGCGCAGCCCTGACCGCGCGGGCGCCGTCACCGAATCTCGCCTGGAATATCGCCGCGACCTTTACCCCGGCAGCGTCGGCAGCCTGGATGATGCGGTCCGCGCGCGCCGTCGTGATCTCGATGGGTTTTTCGATGACGATGTGTTTCCCGGCCCGGACCGCGGCGAGCGCCGGCTCGAGGTGTGCGCCGCTCGGAGTCGTGATCACCACGGCGTCGACATCCGGGCGCGCGACCATTTCCTCGACGGTCGCTGTCACTGCCGGAATCCCGTGCTCCGCGGCGAACGCTGCACCACGCTCCGGGTTGCGGCTCACAATGCCGACGAGGCGAGCCCCGGGGATCCGCGCAAGGGCACGGGCATGGATCCCGGCAACCATGCCGGGGCCCACGATGGCGAAACCGAGCGGTGAGTCACTCATCGACTCGCGCTCCGGTCGTGCGTCCGCCGACGTCACCCATCTCCGCCCCCCGGCGAGGCTACGGGGGTAAACGGCGTGGGCAGGCCATCAATGCTCCTCGCGTTCTTCTCCGCGCGGTAGCGTTCGATGTTCTCGCCCTTCGATTCGGCCCAGCGTACCAGCATCTCGCGAGGGCGGGGATTGTCGAAGAGCGGCACGCCGAAGCCGCAGGAGGTCTGCAGGCGTTTGACCGCCACCGACACGATCAGCCGCGCGCCGGGCACCTCGGGGAAGAGTGGTCGCAGCTCGTCCCACTGGCTCGTGCCGGGCAGGACGATTTGGCCCTCGCCGTACAGTCGGAGAATCCGCGGTGGGCCCTCGAAGGCGCAGAACATGATCGTAATGCGCCCATTCTCGATGAGGTGCGCCGACACCTCACTCCCGCTGCCCGTGAGGTCCAGGTACGCGACGTGGTCAGGCGCCAGAACACGAAACGTGTCCAGCCCCTTTGGCGAGACGTTGACGTGCCCGTCAGCCGCCAGCGGCGCGGTGCCGACGAAATAGACGTGCTGCGCCCGAATGAAATCCGCGAGCTCGGACGTGATCGCGTCGTAGAACTTTCCCATTCGACCTCAGCGACACGGGCGGCGGCGTGACCAAATGAAACGCCGCCGCCGATCGGACCGCGTCAGTGATACTTGATGCGCGGGTTGCGGAACTCGATTCGCATCGGCGGGCCGGTGTGCATCTGGAAACCGATCAGGCCGCTCCCCTGGCGGGCGCCCGCCTCGTTGTCGATGACCACGCTCATGACCTGGTCGTTGATGATGTGGACCATCGTCGAGCCAATGGCGATGATTTGCAACCGGTTCCACTCCGACGGATTGATCAGCTCGCCCAGTCCAGCCTGCGTACCGATTGCGCCAATGAGCTGGTGGTTGCCGTCATGGTCGATGATCGTCGTCATCCCGCGCACCGAGAGGCGGCCCCGGCCACCCTCTTCGTACAGCATCCCGGTGTGCTGGTTCTCGAAGTTCATGTCGGCCTGGTAGCCGCCAAGCGCCCACGGATTGCTCCCGTTTTCGCGCATGTAGCTCCGGTACTGCACGCCACTATTCCCCGCTTCCTGCGCGAATCGGAACTCCACCTTCAACTCGAAGTCGGCGGGGTGGCCGCCTCGCCAGATCAGGAAGGTGTTGCCGTTGTCGACCGGCGTCTGCTCCGTGCTCTGCCCGACGATCACGCCGTTCTCCACCCGCCAGTGGTCGGGGTCGCCGTCCCAGCGCTGGTGCGCGGGGAAGCCCTCCTCGCCAGCGGCAGGAGCCAGGCTGACGCCGTTGAACATGGAGATGAAGCCTGTGTCGTCGTCGAAGTCCGCCCATTGCACGTAGTTCTGGTCGAGGAACGGACGCTCCTGAGCGGCTGCATCGCCCGCCGTCACGATGACGGCGCCTGCCAGAAGGATCCCCGTGCCGAACGCGTGAAACGGCTTCGGGCTGCGCTTCATGGTTCGCCTCCGCATGTGCACTTCGTGGTCGGATGGCACCCGCCACGGCGGCGGTCGCAAATGGAGCGTCGGCCCACCACCAGGTCTGGCGCGCGGAACGCATGGCCACCATGACGGATCTCGGTAAGGTGGATCGTATCCCGTCCCGTCACCTCGGGCAAGTCCGTGATCCGTCCCCTCGATCACCTCGCCGCCCCGACCGCGGAGGTGTGCTGACTCATACAACATCTTGACTAAGTCCAGATGTGAGGGTACCGTTACAGCATGACGGATTCGCCAGGAGATCTGCTTCGTCGACACGGGCTGCACGTCACTGCGCAGCGGCTCGCCGTCATGCGCGCGGTGGCTGAGCGCCCGCACGTGACGGCGGAGGGTGTAGTGGAAGCGGTGACGGCGGAGATCGGCGCGATCTCCCGCCAGGCCGTCTACGATGCCCTTGCAGCGCTGGTCGAGAAGGGGCTGGTGCGGCGGATTCAGCCGCGCGGGTCACCTGCGCTGTATGAACGGCGTGTGGGAGACAACCACCACCACGTGATCTGTCGGGAGTGCGGCGTCGTGTGCGACGTGGACTGCGCCGTCGGCGCTGCACCGTGCCTCACCGCCGTTGAGGATCACGGCTTCGAGATCGACGAGGCCGAGGTGATATACTGGGGGCGATGCCCTGCCTGCCGGGTCGGATCCGAATCCGGAGTCTGACCGGGCTTTCCACTGCCAATCGAGGGAGAGAATGAGCGAAAACGAGAGCACGTGCCCTGTAACGGGACGCAGAGCCAGATCGAACCGCGACTGGTGGCCTGAGCAGCTCGACCTGCGGGTCCTCCACCAGAACCCTCCGGCCGGCAACCCGATGGGCGAGGACTTCGACTACGCCAGCGAGTTCGAGACTCTCGACCTGGACGCCGTGAGGAGGGACATCGAAGAGGTCCTGACCACATCTCAGGACTGGTGGCCGGCGGACTTCGGGCACTACGGCCCTCTGATCATCCGCATGGCGTGGCACAGCGCCGGCACGTACCGGATCCACGACGGTCGAGGCGGCGCGAGCTCCGGCTCCCAGCGTTTCGCGCCCCTGAACAGCTGGCCGGACAACGCCAACCTGGACAAGGCCCGACGGCTTCTCTGGCCGGTCAAGAAGAAGTACGGCCGCAAGCTGTCGTGGGCCGACCTGATGATTTTCGCGGGGAACGTGGCGCTCGAGTCGATGGGCTTCCGGACGCACGGGTTCGCAGGTGGACGGGAAGACATCTGGGAGCCTGAGCAGGATATCGACTGGGGCCCGGAGGCCACGTGGCTGGGCGACGAGCGCTACAGCGGCGACCGCGAGCTCGAGAAGCCGCTGGCGGCGGTCCAGATGGGGTTGATCTACGTGAACCCCGAGGGCCCGAATGGAAAGCCCGATCCGCTGGCCGCGGCGAGGGACATCCGCGAGACCTTCCGCCGCATGGCGATGAACGATGAGGAGACGGTGGCGCTCATCGCCGGCGGGCACACCTTCGGCAAGACGCACGGCGCGGCCGACCCGTCGAAGTACGTCGGGCCCGAGCCGGAGGCCTCAGGGCTGGCGGAGCAGGGGCTCGGCTGGAAGAACAGCTACGGCACCGGCGCCGGTCCGGACACGATCACCAGCGGCCTCGAGGTCACCTGGACCTCCACGCCCACGCGGTGGTCGACCAACTTCCTGTGGAACCTTTTCGGCTACGAATGGGAGCTGTACAAAGGCCCGGGCGGCGCCTGGCA
>DATMSC010000667.1:0-3424 GCA_035565595.1 Longimicrobiales bacterium
GCATTGCCCGGCGCTTCCTGGAGCATCCCGACGAGTTCGCGCAGGCTTTCGCAAAGGCCTGGTACAAGCTAACGCACCGCGACCTCGGCCCATACGAACGTTGCCTTGGTCCTCTCGTCCCGGCGGAGCCGGAGCCGTGGCAGGACCCGGTCCCGCCGGTCACCCACGAGCTGATCGACGAAGCCGACATCGAGGCTCTCAAGAAGCGGCTGCTCGCGTCGGGGCTGTCGATCCAGCAGCTCGTCACCACCGCGTGGGCCTCGGCGGCGACCTTCCGCGGCACCGACAAGCGCGGCGGCGCCAACGGGGCACGCGTTCGCCTGGCACCCCAGAAGGACTGGGAGGTCAACAACCCGCCTCTCCTGGCTGAGGCGCTCGAGGTGCTCGAAGCGATCCAGGAGGAGTTCAACGCTTCCCAGGCCGGTGGAAAGCGGGTTTCGCTCGCAGACCTGATCGTGCTGGGTGGCTGCGCCGCGGTAGAGGAAGCGGCCAGGAAGGCCGGGTTCGATGTCAAGGTGCCGTTCACGCCCGGTCGGAACGATGCCACGCAGGAGCAGACGGATGTGGAGTCGTTCGCCGTGCTCGAGCCGCTGGCCGACGGATTCCGTAACTATCTGCGGCCGGGCCAGCAGCGCACGGCGGAGGAGCTGCTCGTGGATCGCGCGCACCTGCTGACGCTGACCGCGCCGGAAATGACCGTACTGGTCGGCGGGATGCGCGCGCTCGGTGCCAACCACGATGGGTCGAACGTGGGCGTCTTCACTGAGCGCCCCGGCACGTTGACCAACGACTTCTTCGTGAACCTCCTGGACATGGCCACCAGGTGGGAGCCGACCTCACCGGCCGAGGAGACCTTCGAGGGCCGCGACCGCGCAACCGGCGAGCTCCGCTGGGTGGGGAGCCGTGTCGACCTGGTGTTCGGCTCCAACTCGCAGCTCCGGGCGATCGCGGAGGTTTACGCCTCCGATGACGCGCGCGAGAAATTCGTGCACGATTTCGTCGCCGCGTGGGACAAGGTCATGAACCTGGACCGGTTCGACCTCGAGCGGAAGCGGAGGGAGGAGAAGCGGGCGGCGAGGGAAGGCCGCGCTCTGCAGCCGGCCTGATGCCGATCGCAGGGGTGACGTCCCGGGCGCGCGAGCTCCTCGTGCGCCCGGGACGTTGTCATTTTCGCCTTGCAAGGCAGCCTGGAGATCCTGCTGGAGGAACGCCGGGACGGGCCGTGAAGCGTGTACCGCTATGGTCGCGGACGCCGGTGCCTCACCTCGTCGCCAACGCTTCAGAACCCCCTTCCACGAACGCGGCCAGGTGCTGCCCCGTCAACGTCGACTTCGCGGCGGCGAGCTCAGCCGGGGTGCCTTCGAACACAACGCGGCCGCCGTCGTGGCCGGCGCCCGGGCCGAGATCAATGATCCAGTCGGCGTGGGCCATGACGGCGAGGTGGTGCTCGATGACAATGACGGATTTCCCGGAGTCGACCAGCCGGTCCAGCATGCCGAGCAGCTGCTGGAGATCGGCGAGGTGCAGACCGTTGGTGGGCTCGTCGAGGACGTAGATCCCGCCGTCGGTCCCCATGTGCGTGGCCAGCTTGAGCCGCTGCCGTTCGCCGCCGGAGAGCGTGGTGAGCGGCTGGCCGAGCCGGATGTATCCGAGTCCCACATCTGACAGGCGCTGCAGGATCCGGTGCGCAGCCGGCACGCGCGTCTCACCCTTGCCGAAGAATTCCAGCGCGTCGTCGACGGGGAGGTCCAGCACCTCGGCGATGTCGAGCCCCCCGAAGCGGTACTCCAGTACCCCCGCCTAGAAGCGGCGGCCGCCGCAGTCCTCGCACACGGTCGTGACGCCGGCCATCATCCCCAGGTCCATGTAGATGACGCCGGCCCCGTTGCAGGTGGGGCAGGCACCCTCCGAGTTGGCGCTGAAGAGCGCCGGCTTCACACCGTTGGCCTTTGCGAACGCTGTACGGATCGGGTCCAGGAGCCCCGTGTACGTCGCCGGGTTGCTCCGGCGGGAGCCGCGGATCGCGGACTGATCGATGGCGACGACGCCGTCGCGATTCGACACCGAACCGTGGATCAGCGAGCTCTTCCCCGAGCCCGCGACGCCGGTCACCACCACCAGGACGCCCAGGGGGATGTCGACGTCGACATCCTTCAGGTTGTTCGTCCGGGCGCCCCGCACCTCCAGGATGCCCTTCGCCTTCCGGACCGACGGCTTGAGCAGAGCGCGGTCGTTCAGGTGCCGGCCCGTGAGGGTGCCGCTGGCCAGCAGCCCTTCGACAGTCCCCTGATAGACCACCTCGCCGCCCGCGCTGCCGGCGCCGGGGCCCAGATCGACGACGTGGTCGGCCACCCGGATCACCTCCGGCTTGTGCTCGACCACGAGCACGGTGTTCCCCTGATCGCGCAAGCGGAGCAGCAGCTCGTTCATCCGCTGGATGTCGTGGGGGTGCAGCCCGACGGTCGGCTCGTCGAAAACGTACGTCACGTCCGTGAGCGCCGATCCCAGGTGCCGCACCATCTTCGTCCGCTGCGCCTCGCCGCCGGAGAGTGTGCCCGACGGCCGATCCAGGGAGAGGTAGCCGAGGCCGATCTCGACGAAGGAGTCGAGCACGTGCAGCAGCTTCTTCAGCAGCGGCGCGACGGAGGGCTCGTCCAGGCTCCGCACCCATGCGGCGAGGTCATCGATCTGCATCGCACACGCATCGGCGATGTTGATCCCCCGGATCTTCGATGACCGGGCTGCCTCGTTCAGGCGCGTGCCGCCGCAATCAGGGCATTTCGTGAAGGTCACCGCGCGTTCGACGAAAGCCCGGATGTGCGGCTGCATTGCATCCACATCCTTGGACAGGAACGCCTTCTGGACGCGCGGGACCAGCCCCTCATACGTGACGTTGATGTTGTTGATCCTGACCTTCGTCGGTTCGCGGTACAGGAAATCGTAGCGCTCCTGCTCCGTGTATTCGCGGATGGGTTTGTCCGGATCGACGAATCCCGATTCGGCGATGTACCGCACCGACCAGCCATCGGCCTTGTATCCCGGGATGGTGATGGCACCTTCGTTCAGCGACTTGTTCTCGTCGAAGAGCTGGCTCAGGTCGATATCGTTTACGGAGCCCATCCCCTCGCAACGGGGACACATCCCGCCGTAGTAGACCAGGTCGTGCACGACGACGCGCTCACCCTTTCCCCGGTCCACAGTCATCGACCCGCTCGCCTTCCGCATGGGAACGTTGAAGGAGAAGGCGGTGGCGGGTCCGATGCGGGGTTCGCCGAGGCGGCTGAACAGGATGCGGAGGAGTGCGTTGGCGTCGGTCACGGTGCCGACCGTCGAGCGGGCGTTGGCGCCCATGCGCTCCTGGTCCACGATGATGGCCGTGGTGAGCCCTTCCAGAACGTCGACGTCGGGGCGGGACAACGTTGGC
>DATMSC010000668.1:0-4943 GCA_035565595.1 Longimicrobiales bacterium
CCAACTACGGGAGTTCCTGGACGATCCGGCCAATCTACTGGAAGACGCTCGCCGCGAGCGGCTGGACGAGATCCGGGCGGAGGCGCTCGGCGAACATCGCCTGACCGTCGAATCCTGTGACAACCGCGAGCAGGGGGTGCGGAGCTTCCTCCAGGATCGAATCGACGCCGAGGCAAAGAAGCTCGAACGCCTCCGCGACAAGATCACGGCTGCTATGGGAGAGTACAAGCGCGCCTACCCCCTGGAAATGCAAGAGGTCGACGTCTCCGTTGAAGCTGCGGGCGAGTACCGGGAGGTGCTGCGTGTCCTCGAGGCCGACGACCTCCCTCGCTTCGAGGCGAGGTTCAAGCAACTACTGAATGAGAACACGATCCGCGAGGTGGCCAACTTCCAGTTGCAGCTCAACAAGGAGCGAGAGTCGATCAAGGATCGGATCGCGCTTATCAATCAATCGCTCACGAAGATCGACTACAACCCCGGCCGTTATATCAAGCTGGTCGTGCAACCCGCGCAGGATGTGGAGATCCGGGACTTCCAGCACGAGCTGCGTGCCTGTACCGAGGGGACGCTCACCGGTTCGGAGGATGAGCAGTACTCGGAGACCAAGTTCCTCCAGGTCAAGCGGATCATCGAGCGCTTCCGTGGTCGTGAAGGTCAGGCCGAACTCGACCGCCGCTGGACCGCGCGTGTGACGGATGTCCGGAACTGGTTCACCTTTGCCGCTTCGGAGTGTTGGCGCGAGGACGATTCCGAGCATGAACACTACTCGGATTCCGCCGGTAAGTCCGGTGGCCAGAAGGAGAAGCTCGCCTACACCATCCTCGCCGCGAGTCTAGCTTATCAGTTTGGTCTCGAGTGGGGCGCGGTCCGCTCGCGATCGTTCCGCTTCGTGGTGATCGACGAAGCCTTCGGCCGCGGCTCCGACGAATCCGCGCAGTTCGGGCTCCAGCTCTTCGAGCAGCTCAACCTCCAGCTCCTGGTGGTAACTCCGCTGCAGAAGATCCATATCATCGAGCCCTTCGTGCACAGTGTGGGCTTCGTCCAGAACGAAGATGGGAGCGCATCCAAACTTCGTAACCTGACCATCGAGGAGTATCGGATGGAGAAGAGCCGGTCGGAGTCGGGACGGGGCGGGCGAGTCTGGGCAGGGGCATGAGACGGGCCTCCGGTCGCAGCGGTGCGAGATATGAGCTGGACCAGGCCGGCTGAGCTGCGCAGGCAGGTAGAGCGCCTCTGGGAGCGAGGCGTCCTGCTGGCGGAGCTCGTGGAGGATCCGCCAGTTACCGGCTCTATTGTTACCCCGGCGCCAGATGGCGCGGAGGCGGGGGATGCAGCGTCGGCCGAAAAGGCGATGCCGGCGGCGGACACGACGTCGTCTACCGGATCTCGTTTCCCACTGCGTCTGACATTGAAACGCCCGAACTCCACGGAGTTGGCGGAGAAGTTCGACGAGGTCCGGGCCTGGATCGCGGAGCTGCGACGGGGGCGCTACTACCGGGTGGTGATGCGCGAGGTCCGACACCGCGTGCTGGGCACGAACGCGGTGCCCGCCCAGGTCTGGATCGATACCCTAGACGACGCTTTCGCGCTCATAGGGAAGACGGGGGAGGCGCGGCGGTTCCGCGAGGTGGTTGCCCTGACACGTGAGCGCGTGCCCATCCTGCTCCCCTGGCTCGCGCGGTACCCGCTGAAGGCGCTGGAGTTCGCCGACGAATGGCCGCTCCTCCTAGACGTTGTAGTCTGGATCAGAGACCACCCGCGGCCAGGGATCTACTTGCGGCAGATAGACCTGCCCGGGGTCCACAGCAAATTCATCGAAGCTCGCCGCGGGGTCCTGGCCGAACTACTCGACCAGGTGCTCCCACCCGACGCGATCGATACGACCGCCACGGGTGTCGCAGGTTTCGCCCGGCGGTACGGCTTTCTAGAAAAGCCGCAACGCGTGCGTTTCCGGATCCTCGATCCCCGACACTCGTTCCTCGCCTGGCCGGTCCGGGGGGATGATCCACGCCGAGCCCCGTCCAGCGGACGGGTCGACGAATTGGAGGGGGGTGGGGAGTGCGACCACGGCGAGGACCGAGACTTCGAGATCACCGCAACCGCCTTTACCCGTTTGCGCCCGGGTATCCGGCGGGTGTTCGTCACAGAGAACGAGGTGAATTTCCTCGCCTTCCCGCCGCTCCCGGATGCCATGATCATCTTCGGCGCCGGGTACGGCCTCGAAAAGCTGGCGGATGTCAGCTGGTTACGACAGTGCGAGGTCTACTACTGGGGCGACATCGATACGCACGGCTTCGCGATCCTCGACCAGCTCCGGGCTCACCTCCCGCACGCGAAGTCATTCCTGATGGATCGGGATACTCTCATGGCACACGAGCACCTCTGGGGGGAGGAGCCGAATCCGGTGCACCGGGAATTGACCCGGCTCGAGCCATGGGAACGCGCTTTGTACGACGACATTCGCGCCGGGCGGTTGACCTCACGCTCGCTGCGTACGGGAGTCGGTATCAGACTCGAGCAGGAGAGGATCGCCTACGGGTGGTTGGCTGAAGCGCTGGCGCGCCTATGACCTGGCGGGTGAAATGGGTGGTGACCTGAAAGATACGCCCGGGACCCAATGGAGCCCGGGCGTTTTCGTGTCGGTGAGCCACCTCCGGGTGCCGGCGCGAACCGTCGTCCCGGCCCGCGCCGGCCGCGGCGTCGGTCAGTCCCCTCGCGTCGCGCGGGGCGCCGTCCGAGGGAGCTGCGGGTGGGGGACCAGCGGGAACTCCCCCGTCAGCGATTCGAGGTAGGCGACGACGGCGTCGACCTCCTCCGGGGTGAACCGCCGCCGGAGCTGGACCCACCCCATGATCGAGACGGCGTCGTCGAGGGTGGTGGCGCTGCCGTCGTGGAAGTACGGCGCGGTCAGGGCGACGTTGCGCAGGGGCGCGATCCGGAAGACGTAACGATCCTCCTCCCGGCCGGTCACGGCGGCGCGGCCGATGTCCTCCGAGCCCTCGACGTGCGAGAAGGCGGCGTACCCCTGGCCGCCGAGGAGGACGCCGTGGTGACAGCCGACGCACCCGGCGTCCTGGAAGATGCGGAGCCCTTCCTTCTGCTTGGGTGTCAGCGCCAAAGTATCGCCGGCGAGGTAGCGGTCGAAGGGGGAGCCGGGGGTGATCAGGGTCCGCTCGAAGGCGGCGATCGCCTTCGCGATGTTGTCGAAGGTCAGCGGATCCTCCTCGCCTGGGAAGGCCGCGGCGAAGTACGGCTCGTAGCCCACTTCGCGCAGCCGCTCGACGGCCTCTTCGGGGGTGAGGTCCATCTCGACGTGCGCCTGGATCGGGCCCTTGGCCTGTTCCTCGAGTGTCGGCGCGCGGCCGTCCCAGAACTGGGCCTCGAGGAAGGCGGCGTTGTAGACTGTCGGGCTGTTACGCGGTCCCGTCCGCGCCCCCTCGCCGATCGCGACGTCACGGGCGTCGACCCCCGCCGCGCCGACTACGTGGCAGGTATTGCACGAGATGATCCCCGAGCGCGAGAGCCGCGGCTCGAAGAAGAGCTTGTGGCCGAGGTCGATCTTCTCCGGGGTGCCCGGGTTGTCTTCGGGGTGGTCCGCGTTCTCGGGGAGCGGTTCGAAGAGGGGTGAGACGCCGTCCGGGCGGCTCAACGCTGTGTCCTGTCCGGATGGGGCGCAGGCCGCCGCGACGGAGAGTATGAGTAGACCGGTCAGGAGTAGCCGCAGGCTCCGACCGCCGTCAGGTGTAGACTTCGTCATCCGTCACCTCCTTGTGAGGGGTCATATCCGTACCCGTCGAGTAGCGGCAGGCCAGGTCCCCCTCGGCCTCGGCACCGGAGGTGTGCCCGAGCGGCACCCGGCGCCGGTACTGCATCGTCGTCTACTTCGACGCTCGCTCCACGGGTCCGGGTACGGGACAATGTACGGAAAAGTGCGTCATCAGACAAACCGGCGGAGCAGAATCCGCCACTCTCCGGCCCGGGGCCATCCGGTCATGGGACCTGCGCGGCCTGGAGCTCGGCCATCTCGATCCCGAGGTGCTTGGCTACGTACTCGACGATCGTCTTGGCCAATGCGTTGGCGTAGACGGCGCGTGTGTTGCCGTTCGACCGGGTCTCGGTATCGTGCTCGAGCATGATGGCGTTGAACGTGCCCCCATCCCTCGAACCGTGCCGCACGAGGGTGTAGCCGCAGCAGAGGAATGGATCGCCGAGGGGCATCGGCTCCGACTTCGATGGGATGGCCCGTATACCGTTACGAGCCATGATCTCGCCGAGACTGTCGTCGCCCCGGATCACTTGGGAGAAGGAGAGCTTCGAGTTGGCGCCGATGTGCCGGATACTGCTCTTGTTGATGTAATTGGCTCCATCCAGCTGCGCATCTGTGCGGTTGAGATCCGACGCGTTCAGCTGGTACCCTAGCTCGATCCGCTTGATTTCGTGTCCTTGGCCGTGGATGTCGAAGAGGATCCCGGTTCCGTACTCCTGGACGATGGACTCCCGCGCGATATCGATCCAGGTGTGATACTGGTGCCAGGCCCACTCCGAGTAGACGTTCCCCTGCGCCGCCTCCACGATGTCGCGGTTCGGGTCGATCTTGGTGCGGCGCAGGTGCATGATCGCCACAGACGGACGCTTGCCCGTCAGGGTGTGCAGCGCGTTGGATATCCGGCGCGTCAGATCCATGGTGTTGAGATCGCGCGCGACCGTGCCCCATGTCCGATCCGGGATCTCGCTCGGAGTGAGCGGGCCATCGTGGGGAGACGAGAGGATGACCGGCAACTCGCCCGGGATGAACTCGACGTAGTCGTTGCGGCCGAAATAGGTGGAGCCTACCTGCAGCGCCGTGGCCTGCGCGGTGAAATCCACGGTGACCCCGGCGACTGTCGCCCTGGCCACCTGCTCGCCGGTCTCGGTGCCGAGGAGCCAGAGGGTGCTCGCGACGC
>DATMSC010000669.1:0-5541 GCA_035565595.1 Longimicrobiales bacterium
TCGTGCTCCACGCAAGGTCCGCAAACGTCCGCTGCTCAGCCATTCACTCAGCCCCATGGTTAAGTTGTCGCGACCTTTACAAATTACTCAGCCGACAACTTCAACGCCATCCCGCACGCCAGGTTTTGCAGAGCTTCCCTAGCGAGAAGCCGGCCGCGACCGCGCGCACGGCAGACAGCGGCTGAGCCGTGCATACGCTCGTCCGCCGGTTCGTCAAGACGGGCATAGCGTTCCTCTTCGCGGGGCTCGCTCTCGGCGCGTGGCTCATGACCGGACGCGAACTGCTGGGCGTCTGGCCGCACCCGCACCTCGTGTCCGCGCACGCGCACGCGATTCTCGTCGGCTTCGTGATGTTTCTCATCCTGGGCGTGGCGCTCTGGCTCTTCCCGCGCGCGCCGAAAGAGGATACGCGCTACTCGCCGGAGCGTGTCGCGCTCTCGTACTGGATACTCCTGGCCGCCACCGCGGGCCGGTTCCTCGCCGAAGCCGCCCGAGCCTGGTCCGACTCGAAGACGCTCGCCTGGATATTGGTGCTGGGAGGGGTCGGGCAGATCGTCGGGTTCGGACTGTATTTCTGGACCATGTGGCCACGAATCCGCCCCGTCGGAAGCCACATACGCGAAGCAAAGGGTGAGAGGTTCTGACGCCCCGGCTTCGTACCCGCCGACCAGAGGGTACCCGGTCAGGCTCGCCACACAGAGCGGCGCAAGCGCATGCGTTCCGGCGCTCCAGTGCCGCGCCAGTCACCGCTACCCACCCACCCGGCATTGACACCGCTTCTCACCCGGCCGTCGCTTGGCGCGTTCCGGCCGCTCGCCCCGCTGGTACGTTGCGTGCTGAAACGGCGCGGCGCTGCCGTCGAGTAGCCCTTGACGGCTGGAATGGCGCGCCGTAGGTTCGGGATCATCGGAAGAAAAGTGCGTCATACCTGCCACCTCCAGCGAGCGGGCGCTCACGCGTCACCCGCTGGAGGGCGCACGACAATAGTCGTCGACGCGGGAGGAGTCGCATGCGCAGATCCAGGCTGTTCAACCCCTGGCTAGCCGGCGTGACCATCGTCGCCGGCCTGGCCGCAGGTTGCAGCGATCCGACGGACAGGCTCTTGCTGTCGCGCACCGGGAGCGGGGGGCACGTGCCGCCTCCGGAGATCGATCTGCCCGCTCCCCAGAACGGCGAGTTCCAGGTCGCCTATTTCGCCGGCGGCTGCTTCTGGAGCGTGGAAGCCATGTTCGAACGCCTCGATGGCGTGCAGGAGGCCGTCTCCGGCTTCTCCGGCGGCTCTGCAGAAACCGCGATCTACAACCTGGTCGTCGGTGGCGGCACGGAGCACACGGAAACGGTCCGGGTGACGTACGATCCGTCGCGAATCACTTACGGCCAGCTCCTGCAGATCTTCTTTACGGCGATCCACGACCCGACGCAGGTAGACAGGCAGGGGCCCGATGTCGGCCGGCAATACCGGTCGGAGATCTTCTATACCAGCGAGGCACAGAAGAACGTCGTACAGTCGTACATTCAGCAACTCAACGCATCGGGCGTGATCCAGGGGACCATCGCCACGAAACTCACACCGTTCAAGGCCTTCTATCCGGCGGAAGAGGAGCATCAGGATTTCGTCGCGAAGAACTGGACGCACCACTACGTCGTGACGTTCACCTGGCCGAAGCTGGACAAGCTGCGTCAGGCGTATCCCGAGTTCTATCGTGAACTGTGAGCCGTACACATCTGGCGCTATAGAATTCTGGAGCACTACGGATAATGGATCGAAGGACTTTCATTGCGAGTCTGGTGGGCGCGTCGGCGATACCCATCGTGGGGTGTTCGGATACGACGGCGCCGCCCTCATGGACTGATTTCCTGGGGGAGGTCGACCCACCCACGCCGCCTGAAGTCGAAAAGACGAAGGAACAGTGGCAGGCAGCGCTGCCGCCGGCGGTATATGCGATCATGTTCGAGAACGGGACGGAGCCCGCCTACTCCCATCCGCTCAACAATGAATATGGTGCGGGGACGTATGTGTGCTTCGCCTGCAACAATCCGCTGTTTTCGTCGGACACGAAATATGATTCGAAAACGGGGTGGCCGAGTTTCTGGGACCGGCTTCCTGGATCGATTCTCTATGAGCTGGAAATCGACAGAGAACAGACGCTGCCGGGGATAGAATATCACTGTCGCCGCTGTCATGGGCACCATGGCCACGTCTTTGGCGACGGTCCGCCGCCCACCGGCCGACGACACTGCAACAACGGTCTGTCGCTTAAGTTTATCCCGGAAGGTGATCCACTTCCGCCGCTGGTGAAGTAATGTTCAACAGGTACGCGGTTGTCTCGGCGCTGGCGCTCGCGTGCATTTTCGGCGTGGTGCGACCGGCGCAGTCACAGATGATGGGCGGACGAAGCGCTCAGGGCAGCCGCGAGGCGATGATCGAGCGGCTTGCCGGCCTCACGCCGGAGCAGAGAGCCTACCTCGAAGCGCACCAGGAGGCCCGGCAGGGTACGAGGATCACCGGGCACCGCGTATCGCTCCGGGTCAGGCACAACAACTACAGCCGCGAGACGGTGGCTGCCCCGATCGACGTTTCCGAAACCGTCAGCGAACTGGTCTATTCGCTCCGGCGACCGGGGTGGTCTCTGAGGATTGCGGGCGGACCGCTCTGGTTCAAGCAGGACTCGATCTCCATCACGGGGTTGTCGGCCGTCGACGCGCGGCTCGAGCTGGCGGTCGCGTCGCGCGATTCGCTCCGGTTCGCGCTCCGGGCGCCGAGCAGCCCGACATCGCTTTCGGACCCTGAGGTCAATGCGGTGTCCGCGCTCGGTACGTCTGCCGTGGATCTCGCGAGCGTCCAGTTCGGCACACCGGCTCGCATCTCCGCGGGTTACACGCACGTCCGCGCTATGGGCGGCTCGATGCTGGCCACCTTGCGTGCGGGCGCCGATTTCGAACCGAAACCATCGGGCTCGGAGGCCGTGTACTGGCGCGGCACCACGGTTCGCGGCGGCGTCAACCTTGCCCGGGAGCGGGGACTCGGCCGCGTGGGCATCGGCATCGAGGCGTCGTACAGCTTCGCAGATTCACTCGGCGGCAACAATCTCTTCCAGGGCGGCGGCACGGTACTCGCCCGGGCGGACGCCGCGACGGTGTTGACGGGTCTCGGCGACGTTCTGGTCGCTGGATCCGCATCGTACTTCCGCCCCCACTCCGCCGACCGCGTAACGCCTTCGGGGCTGCGCGAGCCGGCTGGCGATTTCAAGGGCGTGAGCGCCGTCGCCATCATCCCGGCGGGAAATATCCTGATCACGCCGATCGTGGTGGTTTCGAGCGACGCGAGCGATTCGACTAGTGAGGTGAGCACGATCGAGGACTCGGCATGGTCAATGGGCACCTCGGTCGCAGTCGACATTCCGTTCGCCGGTCGCTTCACCATCAATCCGGAAGTCGGGTACGCCACGGGCTCGATCCGAAAGGACGTGGTTACCGGAGGCCAGCTCGATCGACGCACCTACTCGCTGTCGGGCTGGTGGATCGCTGCCGGGCTCTCGGCCACGTTCTGAGACCACCCTCGTGGGTGGTTCGCACTCCCGGGCGTGCTACCGAGACCGAGGGGAAAGGCAACGCCTGATCGTACCGCGTGGAGGTCGCCCGCACATGCCGTGGGCGCGCTCTCCGATCGAGAAATCGTACTGCCACTCGTCTGATCTCTCCACTTCGACGGCCAGGCAGCGCATCCATGCGACACTCCTGGCCCTCGCCGGATGTCCGGATAACCGCGGTCACTGCGTCACACTGTTGACGGCAAGTGGCCGGCGCCGCGTTCCAGCGCGGCGTCGGATGCGCAAGCTCCGCGCGGACCGCGACTTGTCGTGACCGACGATTTCGGGCAACTTGGTGGATCGTGCTGGCTCACGGTCAGTGGCCAGCGGAAGCAACCACTGGATGGAGCAATTGCATGCGACGCTTCGCAGCGCTGGCCGCTTTCGTATCGCTGACAGCAGGGTGCAGCCTGCTTTCCGAGCCGGAGATCGATACCATCGCAGACATGGTCATCGCGTCCGGCAACGAACAGGTCGCTCCGGCGGGCACTATACTGACAACGCCGTTCGTGGTGAAGGTGGTGAATCCCGAGGGGAAGGGTTTGCGGGGGGTAGCGATCGGCTGGGAAGTGACAGAAGGAGACGGCGTGACATCGCACGTCTGGACGACCACGGATGAAGACGGGCTCGCAATGGTCTTCTTCAAACTCGGCTCCACACCTGGCACGAACAAGGTCACCGCGTACTTCGCCGGGGTGCAAGGCGTCGATCACACCGTTGTCTTCACCGCCACCGGGACAGAGCCCTGAGTGCGAGGCCGGGCTGGCGCTACGCTGTGCTGGTGCGATCGTAGTGAGTGATGGTGAGCCCCCCGGTGATCGGTCCGGCAGCATCCCTCCGATCAGCAGCCCGCACTTCGAACCGAGAGAATTCGGAGACAGACACGGCGAGGCAGTGTCGCTGGAAAGCGGGCACTGCCGGCAAGTGAACGGGGCCGCATGGTGCTTCCATGCGGCCCCGTTCACGTTCCCATCCGAAATCACATCCTCACATTCAAACGCGCGAAGTAGTAGGCGCCGGAGCTACCCATCTGAACAGCGTCCCAGAGCCCGCCCGTTTCCGTGGCCTCGGCCGGCTGCTGCGTGGGGTAGGCGTTGAACAGGTTGGCCGCGCCGACGGTAACCCGGGCGTGGTCCGAAACCCGGATCGTCGTGCCGAGATCCACCGTGTACTGCGCGTCATAGCTGTATGGCTGGTAGTCCCAGTCGATCAGCTCGATTCCGCCAAACCTGGTGAGCCGGAGCTCGGTGGAGAGGCGGCCATAGTCGTGCTGGATCGACGCCGTCACCTTGCTCGGCGGGGCGGCCGCCTTGAGGAACGCCCGTTCGCGTGCGTCGAAGTACGTCTCCTCCCGACCCTCCAGACGTGGACTCGTGTGGATCGCGTTCATGCGCAGGCGGTTCCAGTTGCCGGCGAACATCCAGCGGAACGCGTGCAGCCCCATACGGCGATCCCAGGCCAGGACGATGTCCAAACCATAGGTCTGTGTGTCGAGCGCGTTGGTGAAGAACTGCGCGGCGCCGACGCCGAGGCGCTCGAGCTCCTCGCCGATGGCAGGGTCATCGGCCTCAAAGGAACCGGTGAGCACGATGCGATTGTCGATGTCGACGAAGTAGGCATCGGCCGTAGCCGAGAGGCCGCCGACGCTCACCGTCACGCCGCCGCTGGCGCTGTAGGATTCTTCCTCCTGGAGCGGAGGCACGCCGAGCGTCGCGGTAATCGGGCTCTGGTTGCGAGCAATGATCTTGTCGACTGCCTCACCACCGACGAAATCGGTGAAAGTCGTGTTGAAATGGATCTGCTGCAGCGACGGCGCGCGAAACCCCGTGCCGGCGCTCGCCCGAACGACCAGCGCGTCGGTCAGGCGGTAGCGCCCGGCCAGCTTGCCCGTCAGCGTCGAGCCGAAATCGCTGTAGCGTTCAGCGCGGGTGGCGGCGCTGAGCAGCAGTCG
>DATMSC010000670.1:0-3554 GCA_035565595.1 Longimicrobiales bacterium
CTCGAATGGGCTCATCACCGAGATCATCGTGACGCCGGTGGAGGAGTGATGGACTACGAAGGCGCGGTCATCGAGGGGCAGGACTTCAGCGGGCAGGACCTGAGCGGGGCCAACTTCCGCGGCGCGCTCGCGTCCGGCTGCGACTTCACGGACGCGGTGCTGGCAAACGCCGATTTTCGGGGCGCAGTGCTCGCGGGGGCGTCGTTCCGGGGCGCCGACGTGAGCGGTGCGGACTACCGGGGCGCCCGGCTCACCGGCGCTGATTTCACCGACGCCACTACCACGGGCTCGGCGTGGGATGGCGCGGACGTGCGCGGCGTGATCGGGAGGACGTGATGGCGGATAAGTGGGCGGTTAAGAACGGCGACTGGTCGGACCCGACAGTCTGGAACGACTCGTCGAAGCCCGGCACGAACGACGATGTGTTCGCCGACGGCTGGGTCGTGAACATCGACGAAAACGTCACCGTCAAGACCATCGGCAACAATCAGCGAAGCGGCGGCACGGTAGGCGGCCACTTCGTTCTGGAGGACGGCATTGAGGTCACCTGCGAGGAAGTGCGGGCGCATACGACCGACTGCATCGTCTTCGATGATGACGACGGCGAGGCTGTGATAAACGCCGATCTGATCGGTGGTGGTTTTGGCAATGAGGCCAATGGGACGTGGAAAGCCCCGGTACTGCTTAAGGCGGGCACCTTGACCGTCAACGGCAACGTGGGGCCGTCGAGTAGCAACTGGACGGCAGGTCTTAGGGCTGAGTCTGGTACGCTCATCATCAATGGGAACGTCGGGTCGTTTGGCACACCGCAGAACGCGACTGTGGCGGGCGTCGTCAAGGTGACCGCTGGCGACCTGGACATCATCGTCAACGGCAATGTGGCGGGCGCGGCTGTCACGGCCAACACCACCACTAAGGCCGGTATTTTCTGGGTCGCCGGTGGTGGGACCATTTTTATCGACGGTGACCTGACCGGCGGTCCTGGGCTCACGAGCGGCGTGAGCTACGGCATCCGTGTGGAGTCCGGCTGCACCGTGGCGTCGGTCGAGGTCACGGGGGACGTGACCGGAGCCGCCGGGAGCGTGACGAGCGGGCAGGGGGCCGCGATCTCTCTACAGCACGCCACCTGCATCGTCAACGTCGGTGGTAATGTGACGGCGGGCTCCGCGACGACGGGCAACGTGCAGGGCATCGCCTCGGTCGCGACGGGCAGTATATCGGTAGGCGGGTCGGTTGCCGGAGGCATCGTGACCACCGGCAACGGCACCGGGATTGACGCTCCGAACGCCGACAGCGTGACCATCTCCGGTGACGTCGCGGGTGGCACCACGACGAACGGGAGAGCGGACGGCGTGAATGCGCCGGACGCCGTGGTGGACATAGGTGGGTCGGTGTACGGGGGCACCACGACCGGCACCGGCTCGCCGTGTGGGCTCGTGTGCGGCAATTCGGCCGAGATCGACGGTGACGTCAAAGGCGGGGCCGTTGGGAGTACTGCCGCGAATCCGGCCGGCGTGGCCATCAATGGCGGGTCGCTGGTAGTGCACGGTAACGTCCTGGCGGGACAGTCTGGCTCCACAGCGGGAAATGCGGCCGGCATTTTCGCGACGGCGGGCACCATTCAGGTGGATGGCACGGTGGCCGCCGGCGACCGGAGCAACGCCATCTGCATCGCCGGCAATGCCGTGACGTACACGCTCACCGGGGACGTGATAGCCCACTTGTCCGGCGTGATCCCTGTGGGGCGCGGTTACTTGTTCCTGGACGAGAGTGCCGCAATCGAATTCGAGCTGCGGACGGGAGTTGGGGAGGGGTCCACGGTCCGCAAGCTCTATACAGCGAACGCCTTCAGTGCGCTGCCACAGACCAAGGACGTGCGCGCCGGCGTGACCTACGGGCCTAGCGGCGAGCTGAAAGGCACGCTCGCGGTACCTCCGAAGGAAGCGGTGGGAGCCGGTGTGCCGGTTGACGATACGGTGGGGGAAGCCGCGCTGACCGAGGTGACCCTCCAGAACGCGATCATTCCGATCGTGCCATGACGCAGGAGCACGGGACTCATGGCGACGACGTTTGAGTCGACGGCGAACGCCGACCGGAAGCTGCGGCGGCGCTACCTGGTAGGGAGCACCGACACGGCGCAGGACGCCGGCCTCAGCGGTGAGGGCACGGGTCAGCAGCAGGGGCAGGGCTGGCAGCGCGGCCCCACGCAGGGCGAGAGGGCTCCCCAGCAGCGCACGACGGCCGCGGGTCCGCGGCAACCCCAGAATGCGGTGCGGCAGGAGGGGCCGGTTCGGCAGGCGGCGCCCGCAGGCGCGCCGCCCCCGCCGCCCCCGCCGCCTCCGCCGGGTGCCGCGTCGCAGCCTGGGGCCCAGAAAACGGGCGAGCCGCCCTCCCAGGTCGCTGCGCCGCAGACGACCTGGACGGAGGCGGACCCGCAAACGTTCGCCCTCATGTCCGATCCCGACGCGGCGGACATGTTGCTCCGGGAGCTCGAGCGGATCAACGCGTTCGGCGGCGAGGGCCCGGACTTTGGCTACCTGGACCGCGCGCAGGAGGCGCTTGACGAGCACTACCGGATCGCCAAAGAGGACGCGCTCCGCCAGCTCGACGAATACATGGCGAGCCGCGGAATCACGGGGAGCTCGACGGAGCGCTGGGATCAAGTCCAGCTCTCTCGCAGGCTCGCGGCGGACAAGGGCGCACAGATGGTTGAGCTCGAGCGTGAGCGTGCGCGCCTTGAGGCTGAGGAGTCGCGGTTCCGCAGGTCGCTCGCCGAGAACGTCGCTAGCCGGATTCAGCAGTCGCTCCAGTTCGACCGGCAGCTCTCGCAGCAGGAGTCGCAGTTCGTCCGCGGGCTCGCCGAGCAGGTGGCGTCGCGCCTCCAGCAGGACGAGCAGTTCAAGGCTCGCATGGCGATGGAGTCCGAGCACTTCGAGCGCCAGATCGCGGAGCAGATCGCCTCGCGCCTCCAGCAGGACGAACAGTTCCGGGCGCAGCTCAATCAGCAGGACGCGCACTTTCAGGCCCAGCTCGCGGAGCAGATCGCGACCCGGCTCCAGCAGGACGAGCACTTCCGAATGGAGCTGCAGATTCGGGAGCTCGCGCTTGAGATTCAGCGGTACGGGATCGACCAGCAGACCGCGGTGGCCATGGCGCGGATCGCGGCGGATCAGGCGATGCAGCAGCAGATGATCGCGTACTACCGCGACCGCGACGCGCAGGAGCACGCCCGCTGGCAGGAGCAGATGGCCTACCAGCGCGAGCGCGACCAGATCGGCGACGAGCGTTGGGAGCGGCAGTTCGAACACCAGACAAGCATGGACGAGCGCCGGCTCGGCCTCGAGGAGGACCGGCTGGGCCTCGACCGCGACCGCTTCGATTACCAGAAGGAGCGCGACCAGATCGGCGACGAGCGCTATCGGGAGCAGTTCGACTATCAGAAGGAGCGCGACCAGATCGGCGACGAGCGTTGGGAGCGGCAGTGGGGCCGGCAGGAGCAGCAGGACGCGCTAAACACGCTCGACTACATGATTCGAAGCGGGATCCCGATCACG
>DATMSC010000671.1:0-10659 GCA_035565595.1 Longimicrobiales bacterium
GACATGAGTCACGGCCGCGACCAGGTATTTCCCGCTGTGCCGCGAACCGGCGCCGGCGACTTCCGCCAGCATCGCGGGGCGCGCGATTGCGCCGAGCGTTTCGACGCTGGTTTCACAGCGCGCGCGTATGAACCAGTCCGACTCCACCAGGACGCCCTGGCTCCGGGCCCGCAGATCACCCGCATCGTCCGCCGGGGCGGGGAGGTGCAGGGTGCGCTGACCGGCGACCTGCAGCAGCCGCTGCTCCGCGAGTCCCGGGAGCGGTGACTCGGAGACCCGCCCGTCGATCTCCGACTTGGTGGTGAGGTCGAGCTGACGGGCTTCCACCGCCGTTGGCCGCTCGATGTCCCATTCGATCTCGAGGACGAGCGTGTCCGGCGGGTCACGGTTGATCTCGATCCGGAAAGCGGGGCTGCCCTCGAGCGAGACCCGCCGGAAGTGCGCGGTTTCGATCCCCAGCGGGTTCGCCCGGACCCAGAAATGGAATCCGTTGCGGCGTGCGAGCCGGCGGACGAAGGCCAGGTCGGTTCCGCGCTGGATGAGCGTGTGCCCCTGCTCCGGGTGCCTCGACGACGTCGACTCGACGTCCGGGACGTAGCCGTAGCCGCCAAGGATCGCGAGCGCCGCCTCGCTGTCGGTGACGCCGCTCCACGCCGTCGCCACAGTCGACTGGTCCATGCGCGCGCTGGAATCGGCGCCGCGGACCTCCAGCACCGAACCGGCACCGCCGTGCTTGAGCTGGACGCGGTGCCCGAGCACCGGACCGAAGACGAGGCACTCCCCGGCGGGCGGTGAACCGGCCACGATCATGAGATCCTTGCCCGGGTCCAGGCGGGGGTCCGCGACCCAGCGCGGCTCACCGTCGTGGGTGTCTGCCGGGTAGCGGATCGCGTAGCGGGTCGGCTCGCCGAGCCGCTCCTCGACCACGACCGCGCTGGCCTGCGCCAGCTCCGGATCCGGCAGCGGTCCGCCGGCGGAGATCGTAACACCAAGACCCATATCCGGTTACGTGGTCTTCCGCGGGATCCTGATCTCGCGCGCCTCGGCCAGCGCGTCCGGCAGCATGACGTCGTTCATGTCCGCGATGCGCCAGAAGCCGGCGGCGTCCTTCAGGTACTCGTGCGCCAGATGGTCCAGCCGCTGCCCCTCCCGCCGCAGATGGATTCCCAGCTCCTCCTGCTCCGGCGCGGGCGGGACCGGCACGACCGGCACTGCCCGTCCTCGCCGGTCCGTGACGAGGTAGGGGGTGAGGGCGCGGTAACGGGATTGTTCATCGAACATTGGGGACTCCCATGGACGGCAAAGGGCCAGGGCTGGGGCTAAGGCTGGGGCTAATGGGATGGCCTCGCGGCGCGGTGGCGCCTGCCCCGCCTGGCGGGGTTCGACCCGTCGCGGCTTGGCAACCGTCGTCTACGTCGATACCCGGGGCGATGGCGAGGGTCGCCTCCGCGCCGGCAGCCGTCAACCGGCGACGAACGACTGGCCCTAGCCCTAGCCCCAGCCCTGGCCCTATGCCGTTCAAAACGGCAGCATCCCCAGAATCGACTCCACGCTGTTCGCGAGATTCGCCGCGCCCAGCACCTTCTTCTGGAGCCGTGTGAACTCGAAGCATTTGATGGCGATCTCCTTCGACAGCCCGTCCGGATAGCTCTCCAGATCGGCCGGGGTCATGACCTTGAGGCCGACGCTGACCTTGGCGCGGATCGGGTAGAGGATCGGCGAAAAGGCCTGCTCCTCGACGCTGAAGGTGGTGAGCCGGACGGGCACGATCCGCCCGGGTCCCCAGATGAAGAGGACGATGGGGACCGTGCCACGGCCGGCCGTCGCGTCCGCGCCGCCACCCAGGGAAGCGGAAATGCCACCGCCTCCGAGCGACGCGGAGATGGAGCCCAGGAGCTGGCCGGCGAGGCTCTGCTCGGTGGGGTAGAGCAGGAGCTCCAGCGCCGCGATCCGGTCGGCGACACCGGTGGCAACGGCCTCGAAGTCGCCGCGCTCGAGGTCGTCCGTGGCGTCCAGGATCAACTCGAGCGTGAACGTCTCCGGCGGGTCCGACGGCTGCGCGGTGGGCCGCTCCGTGGCGCCGCCGGCGCCCGCGCCTTCGGCGCTCTCCTCGGGCGGCTGCCACACGGTCAGGCTACGGGTGAGCGACTCAGGGTTGTACTGGAAGACGATCACGTTCGGGATCGGCCCCAGGAACCGTTCCGAGAACTCGACCAGCGCGCCCTTCAGCAGCCGGGGAGAGCGGGAGTATCCGGTATCAGCCATTTGACGTCTCCCCGGTCACTTCCATCCCGCCATCACGCGATCGTTCATCTCCTGCACCTTCCTCATGATGTTGGTGACCCAGCCGGTCCCGGTGCCGGGATCGTAGTCGGGCGGCACCCTGCCGGTGTCGTCGCCGTGCTGCTGCGCGGCAAGGCCTGTGTAGTAGGCGAGCTCGAGGGTCTTGAGCGCCCGCTCGAGCGGCGGCTTCATGACGTCGTCGTACATCCAGGCGTAGGTCTGCTTCATCGACCGATAGATCGCGACCTTCGCGCGGTCCGGATTCGCTCTGGCCGCCGCGGCGGCGTCTTCGGGGCGCGAGGAGCCGACGTCGAGCTCGGCGCGGAGCCGGTCGAGGAAGTAGCGGTGCAGGGTATCGGACTGGTTGCGTGAGCCGGACAGCTCCTCCGCGGGCTCCTCGGCAGCCGCGCTCCCCCAGGAGGGCGCGGTATTCAGGTGCAGCTTTCCGCGCACGTGGGTATCCGCCGCGAGGAGGACGGCGGGGAGCGGACGCGCCCGCTCGCTCTCGCTCTCGCCGTACAGCGCCTTGATGGGGATCGTGCCGGCCGAGCTGACGAATCGCTCCGGGTGCTCCGAGCTCGATGGCTCGAAACCCGGGAGGTTCTTCTCTGCCTGGGCGGCATCGTAGCCGAGGAGCCGGGTCGACCGGTTCCTGTTGTGGAAGTACTGAACGAGCAGGAACTGCGGTATGTGGTGCGAGTGCCTGTCGTTGCGCGCAGTCCGGCGGTCGATGTCCTTGAGCTGGCCGTGCGTGCCCACGCGCAGCCCGACCTTGTCCGTGTTCCGCGTGGGGTCGGTATCCTTGTAGATGTTCCAGGTCGGTATGCTCACCCCCCTGGCCAGCGTCTTGGACGCCAGGTACGCCCGCACGAAGTCCGGGTGCAGCCGGAACGGTGCCGTCTCCCAGAGCTTCCCCACCCGGAGGATCGAGAGTTTCTTGTAGATGGCCGAGAGGTCGCGGTTGCTCAGCTCCCGGTGCGCCTGTCGCGTGTTGTCGCGTACGAGGATCCAGACGCGGCTGTTGGGCGCGAGCATGGCCGGGTCGAGTGAATGCAGCCGGACGCGGTCGACGTGGCCCTGCCTGTCCAGGCTGATCCCGACGCCCAGCCCCGTCCGCGCCATGATCACGCCACTGAGGAGCGTCGCGAAGCGGCGGGCACTGAAGCGACGGGGTCGCGCGCCGGTGCCACCCGCGCCGCCCGCCCCGCGGGCCGGACGGCGAGTCTCTTCGAGCGCGATGGACACCAGGCCGCCGGTGAGACTCGTGATGTTGCTGCTGCGGGTGGACAGCCAGGCCCGGACGGCAGGTCGGAGGGTGTTCTCGTCCGCGGTGTTGCCGAGCGGACCGGCCCAGTCCACGCGGATCCGATGCCCGCGCACATTGGCGGGGGAGGTGGTGGACGCTATGGCGCCGAGTACCTCGTCTACAATGGCGGTACCCCGGTCGCGGGCCTCCTGAGGCAGGGAGCCGATCGGCTGGCTGGCGCGCCGGATGAGCTGGGCCCCGGCTTCCCGGGCGCCGAACTCCCGCAGCACCCGGATCGCGACGTCGGTCATGCTCGGTGCCGGTTCGTCGTCACCGGGCTCCCGGACCTGAACAGGCGGTGCGCCGGAGCCCCGGCGTGCCGCGGCGTTTGCCATGGCTTCGGCGGCGGACTCCCGGCGAGGCTCGTAGCGGACGCCGGCGTGCGCGCGGCCCACGCTCGGCGTTGCGTCATGCACCTCGCCGAGCGGGCGAGGACCCGTGGCCTGGAGGACGTGGGCCAGCTCGTGGTCCAGCACTTCGCGCCCCCGGGCGGAGCCGGGGCCCAGCCCGGGCCGCAGGAAGACGTGGCTCCCGGTGGCGATCCCATCGGCGGCCGCGGCGTGTGTGGCCGCGGCAGCGTCCGCGCCCGTGTGAAGGCGCACGTGGCCGAAGTCGTGCCCGAATCGTTCCTCGGCGGCGGCCCGGATCCCCTGGGGCAGCGGTGCTCCCGCGGTCGCGTCGAATCGCGGCATGGGCCCGACGAACCCCCCGTCCTCATCCGAAGCCAGGAGGTCCGACTCGGGGAACGGCTCTTCCGTGAATTCGATCGCCGGGAGCGATGGCCGGACCAGATTGGAGGGCGCGTTGGGGAGCCCGGCCACTGCCTGGTCCAGGATCTCGTAGAGCTGCTGGACGAAGCCGTCGCGCGCCTGGGTGAAAACCACCTGGAGCTTGGGCAGGACCCAGTCCCGCCAGAGCTGGTTCGGGTCGACCGGCGAGTTTCGGAGCGCGTCGGCTATCGGGTCGGCGATCTCGTTCAGGACACCAATGCGCTCGAGCGCCGCGCGCAGCAGGCGCCCGCGCGCGCCGAAGCGGTCCAGGAAGAAGCCGAGGATGACCTCGACCGCCAGCTCCAGCGGGATGACCTCGTTGGGCAGCTCGATCTCGTTGAGCGCCTCGATCATCCCGCCAATGGTTTCGGCCAGTTCCGCGGGATCATCCAGGAGCGCCTCGAAGAACTCGAGTCGCTCGGCTGTGGCGAGCGACTGGAGGCCGGGGTAGAGATCGGCCAGCTCACCCAGCGCGAAAGCCACACGCGGGCGGGCCAGGATGTTCGAGCGCGCGGCAAGGTATGGCCCTTCCATCCTGCGACGGGCCGCGCCGATGCTGCGGCGGAACCGCTCCTCGATCCCGCGCACCGCCGCGATGAGGCGACCCAGCTTTCCCCGCCGGCGAGGCCGCCGGCGCCGGCGGTCGTCGGGGCGCTGCGCCAGGCGGGACACAGGGCCCGTTCCGCCGAAGAGCAGGTACAGGATCAGCTTGTCGGGCGTGAGCTGCGCGTCGAGGTGATCCCTGATCCGGCCGACGATCTCGAACGGCTCGTTCATCAGCTCTTCGCGGATCGCCGGGAGATCGTTCGCTACGAACTGCGCGGCGGAGGCGAGCACGTGGCCGACCGTCACGGCCTGGCCCACGCCGGGGACGAAGGAGAGGGCGATCATCCCGACGTCGGCCGCCGTTTCGATGATCTCGGCCAGGTTCTCCATGCTCTGCACGAAGCCCTGCATCTCGACGACGTGCGACAGCCGCTCGAGCCACAACTCGTCACGGTCGGTGATGAGCGTGTCTTCGTCTGCGTTGTCGACGTTGATCGTGATGAGGAGGCGGCCCGTGCGCTGGAGTACCGTGCCATCCGGCCGCTTCAGGACCGAAGCCAGCTCGGCGCCCGTGTCCTTGCCGTAGGGCGGGTGGTAGACGAACCGCTCGTGGACCTCGACGAGGCGATACGTGACGCCGTCGATGTCGAACGGCTGGTTCGGCTGGATCTCGAACGGGTAGTTCAGGCTGGCGAGTGTCCGGCCGTTCTCGCTCTTGAAGCCGAACCGCTGCTGTCGCCGTTGCCGCACCACATCGAAAGCGGAAATGATCTCGGACAGGATGCTGGCGTTGCCGACGAGGGTGGCCGCTGACTCGTCGGCGTGGAGCACCGGCCGCAGGCGGTTTTCGCCGTCGGTCTGGACGAAGTCCCGGGCCCGCGTGAGCAGCGCGTAGTAGCCTGTGATCAGGTCGTAGCGCTCCTCGACGACGGTCGAGAACCAGACGTCGCGGACGAATGCGGTGCGCAGCGCGGGTGCCAGCTCCAGCACGAGCGCGGCGACCTGCGCGTCCTGATCCGTTTCGGGCTGGACGGAGAATGAGTACCGCTCGATCTGGTGCAGGACGTCGTTCGGCTGGCTCCACGCCTGGATTCGGCCTGTCGCGTACTGCTGGAGCTGGCCCGCGGCCCACGCGGCGATGCGGCGGCGGCGCAGTGTGCCCAACCGGCGGAGGAGCGGCCTCTGGCGGGTCCTCTCCGCTTCATGGGTTTCACGGAGGAGTCGCGTGCTCTCGCGGATGACCGCCCGGAGTTGCCCCGGCTCCACGAGCAGCGCCGCGAGCCAGTCGGTGTTGGAAAGGTCCTCCGGGTTGGTGTGACCCGCCGCCCGGACTACACGATCGAGGAAAGGCGACTCTCGGAGGATCTCGACCATCGGGTCGGTGTCAGGGACGAGCCAGATCAGTATGCGATGGGGCTGGGTCGTCAGCGCGTAGCCATGCCCCGGGTTGCCCGCGACGTAGTCGTGGATGAGCGCCTGAGTCTTGGGATGATCGCGGACGAGACGCCTGTCGGGCCGGTCGTCGTCCGGCCTGCGGATCCACTCCAGGTTCGTGACCTGCCACCGCTCCGGCATGGGTACGCTGTCGGCGAATCGCCGGGCGACTGTGAGCGGATCTTCCGCCGTTGGGTCGAGATTGGTCTCTTCAGTGTCGAGCTCGACCTCGAGGGCGTCGTTCAGGCTGCGGAGGTACTCGGCCTCGAAGAACGTCGCGACGTGCCGGGGCGTGAGGGGCGTGTTCTCGAAGACCGGTTCGTCCGGCCCGAAGTCGTCGATCATGGCCGAGGGCCGGACGTTGGGCTCCCGCTCCCAGTCCTGGAGGAGGACCACGCGGCTGCCCGTCAGCCCCTCGTGCATGAGGACGCGGCGGGCCCGATCGTCCAGTGCTGTCCACCCTGTCTCGAGGGACCAGTAGTAGAGGAGTCGAGCCATGCGGATCCGGTGGCCAAGCCGGATGTCCGGAAGCTGGAACCGGGTGACGTTCTGGTCGTCGGCCTGCCGGTCGTAGTCAGCCAGGCGGAACCGGAGCTCCTCCGCCCAGAAGAGGAGGCGCGCGAACTCGCGCGCGCGCTCCATTGCCGCGTCCGGGTCCGTGGTGCTCCGGAACGCGCGCCAGAGTGCACCGCTGATCCCACGTTCGAGCCGTTGTACGGCACGGGTGAATTCGCGGACGCGAGCTGCGTACAGTGCCGGCGTCGGCGGGTCGCCTCTGACCAGTTGGAAGAGTGCCGCGGCGTGTGCCTCGATCCCGGCACGAAGGGCCGTGACCGCCGGGTCGTCCGGCGGTGGGTGGTGCGCGGCCGCGCGCGCCTCCGCGGTGGGATCGAGACCGATCCGCATGAGCGCCTGTGCGGCGGTGCGGAATTCGAGGAGGCCCTGCGACCAGAAGTCGCGGGCCTGTTCGGCGACACCGTTGATCAGGCTCTGGAGCTCATCCCGAATCCACTGCTCGTTGTCATTCAGCTGCCGGGTCGTCGGCAGCGGCGCCCAGATCGCCAGGTGTGATGCGGCGGCCAGGCGGCTCTTTGCCCCGGTATGGCGATTGATGCGGCCTTCCACTTCCGTCAGCGCGGCGTTGATCGCCGCTTCGACGGTCAGCAGCGTGTTGAGGCCGAGGTAGACTCGCTCGTTGTCGGTGAGCTGCTCCGGGTCGTCGGACTCTGCCTGGAGTCGGGTCCTGGTCTCCCGCAGCACCGGGATCACCTGGATCGCAGAACCGGGGTTCATGAGGTAGCGGTGCAGGACCCACTCGACCCTGGCCGGCCAGAACTCGCGAAGAAGTGGGTGCTCGGGCAGGAGCGGGTTGGCCCAGGCCGGGCCGTATCCATTTGCAGGGTCGACGATCCAATCGTAGAACGCCCGCACCAATTCCACCGTGCGCAGGGTGCCGTCTTTGTCGAGCAGGTGCGCGGCGCCGGCATATCGGCCGTGGAGCTTGAGGATATCCATCAGGAAGGCGCGGGCCGCGCGCGGCAGGTTGTCGTGCTGCTCGGCGAGGGTCTCGCGCTCGATGGTGCCGGTAGCCGTGGTCGCGGTGTCGCGGCGGATTTCGTTGCCGACCCGTCGCCCGATGGCCCGGATCGCGTCCCGCGTCGCCCGCGAGGCTCCCGCGCTGTGCAGCCGCTCGACGCGGGAATAGAGCTCTGCCGGCGTCTCGGCCTTCTGGATCTCGCCGCGACCGGAGATCGGGACTGCGCGAAGCCGTCCGTCCCATCCTCGCCGGGCGGTCTGCTGGAGGACGTGGGCGACCTCGTGGGCGAGGAGCTCGAATCCGGCTGAGGTGCCGGGGCGGTATTCCCCCGCAGCAAAGGCGATGTGCGTGCCCGCGGCGTAGGCGCGCGCGCCCTCGGCCGCCGCAGAAGCCGCCGCGGGCGCGTCCCGGTGGATGCGGACGGCGCCGAGATCCGCGCCGAACCTCGCCTCGAGTGTGGCGCGCAGGCCGGGTGAAAGCGGCTCACCGGCGCTGGAGGGCACCGCGAAGCGCGCCGGCGTGGCTCGACCCAGTGTCGTCCCCACGTCGTCGTAGCCGTCGAGGATGCGCCTTGCCGCGAGGCGCGCCTGGTCCTCGAGCGAGCCAGCGCGGCTCTGCGAGGGCAGGAGACGGGGCGCGGCGGGGCGCTCCGGCTGGGTGCCGGCTCGCCCCGGTTTCCTCGCGGGGACAGGTTCCACACCCGACCGGACGCGGTCCCGATCCGCTTTCCCGGCACGCGCGAGCCGCCTCATCACAGCCCCTCCCGGAGCTGCGCCGCGATGGCGCGGGCGATGTCGCTGGCCGTCGCGCCGGCGCCCGCGGATACGGATAGGCGGACGCGCTTGCGTGCGTTTGGGCCGGGGGTCGGCGAGAGTCCCTCGAGGGCGCGGGCGATCTCCCGTGCCAGGGCTCGACCCTGGTCCGCGTCGCGCCCGGCTATCCGGACCGTGAGCCGGCCGACACGCATCGGTTCACCCGCCATGGCGTCGCTGACTCCTGCCGCGGACGGCCAGGCGTTCCTGCTCGCGCTCGCTCAGCGCTCGCCCTTCCTTCATGAGCTCCCTGTCGATCCCGTGGAGCAGGTGCTCCGCCGAGAGCGGCTCGGACAGGCGCCGGGCGCGGAGCGTCGCGGCCAGGATCGAGCCCTTGATCTGAGCGCCGGTCAGCTCGAGCGTCCCGGCCAGCGTGCGGAGCCACGCGTCGTCCACGCCGTGCACGTCCACGCCACCGGTCAGCTCCGACGTGAGCTTGCGCCAGAGCGCCTCCCGCTGCTCGGCGTTGGGCGGCGGGAACTCGATCACATACCGCAGCCGACGGAGGAACGCCGGGTCGACGTTGTCCTTCCGGTTCGTGGCCAGGAGCGCGATGCCGCGGTACGACTCCACTGCCTGGAGCAGGTGATTCGTGTCGGTGTTGGCGTAGCGGTCGTGGGCGTCCCTGATCTCGGTCCGCTTGCCGAACAGCGCGTCCGCCTCGTCGAAGAGGAGGACCGCGTGCTCCGGCGCTTCGGAGAGGACACGCTGGAGGTTCTGCGAAGTCTCGCCGACGTACTTGCTGACCACAGCAGAGAGGTCGATCCGGTACAGGTCCATTTCCAGGGCCCGGGCCATGACCTGGGCCGCCATGGTCTTGCCTGTCCCGGGCGGGCCAGAGAACAGTGCAAAGAGCCCTCGCCCCTGAGGGAAGAGCCGTCGTCGCGCCCGGTCTTCCCAGAGCCACGAGCGGTCGTCAGCCTCGTGGACGAGGTCGTGGAGCGCATCGAGCACTCGCCGGCCGAGAACGAGGTCGTCCCAGTCGAAGGGCGTCTCCATGCGCTTCATCAGCGTTCCGGTCGTGCCGCGGCTCACCGCCCGCAGCGCCTCGGCCGCTTCCGCCGCGTCCGCCGGCGCACTCGCGGCGGCGGTCGCGATCTCGCCCACACCCGCGCGATACCGCCGGGCCAGCCGATCCAGCGTTGCGCGCGGCCAGTCGCGGGCATCGGGTGTGGCGGCGAGCCACAGGGATGCCCGTTCCGCGGCGCTCGGCTCGGGCAACTCGACGCGCACCCTGGCCACACCGGGCGGCGCGGCCACGTGCTGGTGCGGCAGGACGGCGAACCACTGGATGGGGAAGAGGGGCATGTCCGCAGCCCAATCCAGCTCGGCACAGGCACCGGACCATACCGGGGTGCTGCCCTCGAGGAACGCGAGACGCTGTGCCCGGAGCCGGACACGCGTCCAGTCCGTGAGGGACAGCGGGGGCAGCTCGAAACCCAGGCAGGTCAGACCAAGCGCCGAGGCGACGGTGGCTGCGAAAGTGCGCCGGCCGTGGCCGCGGGGCGCGGCGACCTCGATCCAGACACCGCGGGCCGGGCCGTCGAGGGCGCGCTCGATCCGCCTGGCGGTTTCGGCGACGGGCCACCCCGGAAGCGGATCCCGCGGGGTGACCCCGCGAAGGTACGGCAGGATCTCCGGATCGACGCCGCGCTCGCCCGCCAGGAACGGGATCAGTCCGGGATCGAGACGCAGCGCGGGCGGATCGACCGCCGAAACCGCGTGCGACGACACGATCTCCCACCGCGCCAGCCGCGTCCCCTCGTCCCACCAGCCGCATCGGGCGGGACCATAGAGGCGAGACACGATCTCGTCGCTCAGGTACGGCCGGCTGCCGTTGTCGTGGAGGTAGGCGCAGAGCCTCCCAAGCTCCGGTTGCAGCGCCGCAGCGATGGCTGCCGCAAGGACATCCCGCTCCCGCCCCTCGAGGGCGAAGGTCCGGCAGAGCCGCGAGAACGGAGCGTCGGTGGC
>DATMSC010000672.1:0-13408 GCA_035565595.1 Longimicrobiales bacterium
GAGCCGGCGATGATCGTTGTCTTCGGCGGGATGGTCGCGCTCGTCGCGCTGGCCCTGCTCCAGGCGATCTACGGCGTCAACGCGGGCGGGCTGCGATGAATGCACCGTGCGCATGCGCGCGGACCGTTGCCGGCCCGAGCCGGAGCCGGCTTCTCACCAGCCGCCCGGGGTGGACGCTAGTCGAGATCATGGTCGTGCTGATCATCCTGGTCCTGAGCGCGGCGGTCGCGCTCCCGGCCTTCCGGTCTGCCGAGTCCGATGGCGACTCGCTCGACCTGGCCACTCGCCGGGTGGGTGTGCTGCTGACTTTCGCCCGGGACTCGGCGATCCGCGCGGGCGTGCCGGTGACCGTGCTGATCGACTCGGTCGATGCCCGCATCTGGCTGGACGCGCGCGAGGCGCACGGCGCCGTGGCGTGGGAGCTGCCCGAGGGTGAGAGCACGCTTGCGTCGCCCCGCCTGTCGGGCGCGGTGACCACGGCCGGGAGCGCGCGTGCCTCCGGCCGGCCTGCCGATGCGGTGCTCGCGTTGCCGGGGGATGTGCGCATGGAACTCTCCACCGCGCGCGGCCGTTTCACATTCGCCCCGAGCGGCGCCTTCGATGGCGATTCCATCGTGCTCCGTCGCGGCGCCGAGGTGCGGGTGATCTCGCCCAACCCGTGGAACGGCGATGTTCAGGTCCGCTGATGCGAAACGGCGGTGGCGCACGACCGGGCGAGGTGATGGGACACCGGCAGGCCGGCGTGGCTTCGTCCTCATGGAGGCGGTGGTCGCGCTCGCGATCCTCTCGCTCTTCGGTATCGCGGTGCTGGCCACCCTGAGCGCCCAGCTCCGAACGTCCGACCAGGCCAACCGTTTGCTCGAGGCGAGGTTCCTGGCGGAAGACCGGCTGACGGCGCTGCGCATGCTGGACCACGATCGTCTCGCATCGCTCCCCGACTCGCTCGCGGCCGGCAACTTTCCGCCGCCGTTCGAAGGCTACTCGTGGACGGCGTCGAGCACACCGGTGCCGGAAGAGTTCGATCTGTTTTCGGTCGACGTCGTGGTCAGCGGCTACGGCGTCGCGTATCCACTGCGGACGCTGCTCTACCGGCGACCGACGGAGACAGCGGTCAGCGGGCAGCCATGACGACGCGCGCGGCAACGCCCGGATTCACGCTGGTCGAGGTCCTGATCGGCCTCCTCGTCGCGTCGATCGCACTGGCGGCGGGGTTCGGCGCGCTCGCTGCGGTCGGGGACAACGCGGGCCGGGCCGACACGATGACCGCCGAGTCGCTCGACGGCGCAGCCAGACGCGCGATGCTGATCGACCTGCTGGAGGGTGCGCGGCTGCGCCACGGCGGTGAACGGTTCCAGGGGCTCTCGGCCGATCTTCTCGGGCTTCCGAGCGACGAGCTGATCCTGCCGACGACGGGGAGGACGGGGCTCCCGATCTCGCCGGTGATCGCGCGGCTGTACGTCGACACCGATCCAGCCACGCCGGAAGAGGGTCTGGTGGCGGAGGTCGTCGGCCGCGTGGGTGACGAGCCCGTCTACCTACCGATCGCCCCGGAGGCCGGCCGCATCACGGCACGCTACGGCGTGATAGGGCCCACCGGGCTCTGGGGGTGGTCACCGGACTGGACAGTAAACCGCATGCCGGACGCCATCGAGCTGGTGATCGAGCCGGCGCCCGGCAAGACACTACCGCCACTGCTCGCCTATCCCATCAGGGTTCGCCTGGAGGCGGCACGATGAACGGGAATTCGGGAGGTAGCACGGTACACGGCTCTGCCATGCCGATTCGCCGGAACGGATTCGTGCTCATGGCGGCGCTCTGGCTGATCGTCGCGCTCGCCGCCGTCGCGCTGGACGCGTCGATACGTTCGAAGAGCCGGCGGGTCGCGGCGGCCAACGTGCTCGACACGACGCGTGCGACGGCCGCTGCCATGGCCGGCGAGGCGTATGTACGCGCCCGGCTGACTGACGCGCTCCTCGAGCAGATCGACGTGTTGCGCGCCGCGGCCAATCAGCGGCGCCGGGGCGGTGGCGGCAGACAGCCCAACATCCGGGACCTCTTCCGCAACGCCGACCCGACGGAAGACCCGTGGCGCGACCCGCAGCAGCTGGTGCCCGCCGAATTCGAGCTGGCCGCCGACGGTGCGCGCTTTTCGGTCCGGGTCCGTGATCCCGGCGCGGCGCTCAACATCAATGCCGCCGACGAGGAGATGCTGCGCTCCTTCTTTGCTGACGGGCTCGGTGTCGACTGGGCCGACGCGGACCGGCTGGCGCAGTCCATCCTCGACTGGCGCGACGAGGACGACATACCTCGCCTGAACGGCGCCGAGCGCGAACAGTACATCGACGTGGCCGCTGCCGTGCTCCCAGCCAACCGGGAGTTCGACGACATCGACGACCTCCGGCACGTCATGGGGATGACGCCGGAGGTCTGGGAGGCGGCCAGGCCGTTCCTGACCGTACTGGGTTCCGGCCGGATCAATGTGAACGCAGCGCCGGAGCAGGTGCTGGTCGCGCTCCCGGGGATCACGCCGGGCGTTGCAGCGGAGATCGTGCGGCTGCGCGAAGCCGGGCAGTTGCCCCGCAGCCTCAACGCGCTGAATCGCCTCCTTCCGTCCGCTGCCGCGGCAGCTATTGACCGGGAGGAGAACCGGTTCGAACGCCTGGCGACGTTCCGGACGGATGAGGTCGAGGTCGTGTCCGACGGGGTCGTCCCCGGCAGCCCGATCCGCGTCCGCGCAACGGCGCTCTACCAGAGGTCGGAAGACGGCGCCGTCCTCGTCTGGTCGAGGATCGACCGGTGAACCAGGTACGGCACATTACGGGGCGTGTCACGGCCGGTGATCGCGCCGCGTCCATGGGAAAACGAACGGATGCCCGCGGCGTCCGTCAGGATGATACGCATGGGTCGTAAGGGAGCAGAGGAAGCGCGCCTGTCGCTCGCCATCGGCGCGGAGGAAGTCGTCGCGGTTGCTGGTGGCGGGCGGGTCGTGGTCTCGCCGCTGGCGCTCCCCGCTCAGGGCGATGCCTCGCCCGCACTTGCCGAGGCGCTGGCCAACGTCGCAACCCGGCTCGGTGAGGTGGGGCAGGGCGAGGGCGTCGCCGTGGATGTCGCGTTGCTGCCGCCGCTCGTCGACGTCAGGCTGGTCGATCTGCCGCCGCTCGCGCCGGACGAGGCGGAGTCTGTGCTGCAGCGCAGCGCTTCGCGGTACTTCCTGGGCGGTACCGTCGCGCGCGTCATCGGCGTGGCGACGCCGGTGCACGGCCCGCGGCGTCGCGAGCGGCCTGGCGGATCGAAAGTCGCCGACCCGGTGTCGCATGCGGCCAGCCAGGCAGGCGACGACTCCGGCGCGCGCCCACCGGTGCTCGCGGCGGCGGCTCCCGCCGCGCTCGTCGAGGCTGTGCACCGCGCCGTGGTCGGCAACGGCTGGCGGCTGAACCGGATCGTCCCCGCGCACGCCGCCTGGCTCGCCGCGGCCGGCAGGGCGGATGGCGCTCCCGGCGGCAACGGCGCTTCCCCCAACGCGGTAATCGCGGAGTACGGCGGGTTCGCGCACGTGCTCCGTCTGGCGAAGGGCTCGCCCACCCTCCTCCGGCGCGTCCCGGCTGCCGATACTGCCGAGGTGGTGCGCGCGGCCGGTGACTCGCCCGGACGGGCGGCGCTGGTTGCCGGAGGCGACACTCTCGCCGCGCTCTCCGGCGCGCTCACCACCGCGGGCTGGACGTCGGCGGTTCACGGCGACGCGGCCGGGAGCGACCCGGCGCAGGCGGGACGGACGGGCGCGGTCGAGGCGGCGCGCTTCGCACGGTTCGCGGAGCCTGAACTGGTGCCTTTGAGCGCCCGCCTCGCAATGCGCGACAGGAACCGGCGGCTGGCATTGCGACTCGCGGCCGCGGCCGTCGCGCTATTCATCGCCGCCGCGGCCTTCGAGCTGTGGTCCGTGCACCGCGATCTGGCCCGCGTCCGCGCCGCGCGCGCAGACATCCGCGCCGAAGTCGCGCCGCTGGTGGCAATACAGGATTCGATCTCGCGCATGGCCGAGCGGATGGCGGCCATCGACGCGATCGGCGCAAGCGCGCCTCACTGGACCCGGGCGCTCACCGATATCGCGGTCCTGCTGCCGTTCGACAGCCATCTGACGGGTTTCGTCGCGAGCGGCGATACCCTGGAGATCGAGGCAGCGGGCACCCGCGCCGGTGAAGCGCTCCAGGCGCTCCGCGGCGCGTCGTCGCTGACCGACGTGCGGCTGATCGGGATGGTTGACCGCGAGCTGGACGACGGCACGACGGCCGTTGAACGCTTTCGCATCTGGGCGCGTCTCGTTCCAGAGGGGGCGAGGGGTGCCGGCCCGGCGGCAGAAGACACCGGGGGTTCGCTGTGAAGCTGCTCCAGCGAGTGGCCGGTCTGGTCGACCGCCTCGGCCTCGACCGGCTCAGCGACCGCGACCGGCGCGCGCTCCTGATCGGCGCGGTACTCATCGTGCCGGCGCTCCTCTGGTACGCCGCGGTGCGTCCGTACATGGCGGCGCTGGCGGAGGCGCGCGCGGCGTACGAGACGGAGTACGCGCTCTGGCAGCGCGAGGTCGCGCTCCTCGCCGCCGCTCCAGAGCTGCCGGCCCGGCTCGATAGTGCTACCGCCGTGGCACGCACCGCGAATGACAGGCTGGTGCGCGCGGCCAATGAAGCGCTGGCAGAGAACGAGGTCATCCGCTACCTCTCGCTGATCGCGTCGACGAACCGCGTCCTCCTCCAGGAGGCGAGGGGTACGGACGCCGCGAACGGCGACGCCGCCGGGGAGCTGCGGCCCGTCCGGCTCGCGCTCCGCGGTGAAAGCGACCTGCGGGGGATCATGATGTTCCTCAACAGTGTCGAACAGAGTCCGCTCCTGCTGCGGGTGGGTGGACTCTCCATCGAACCCGCGCCGCCATCCGGCGGCGGAGGAGGTGGTGGCGGAGGAGGCGGGAATCGACAGACCAACACGGGCGTGCTTCGGTTCGGGATGTTGATCGAGGCGTACGCGCCGCAGGACCCCGGCGCGCCCTGATCCGACGGACCAGCCCCACGGCCGGGGCTGACCGCAACTCCGGAATTGCTGGACCCAGCCAGGGAGAGACAACCATGCGAGGCTTGAACGACATCCGGCTGGTCGCGGCGGGCGCGGTACTCGCCGCATCGACGGTCGCGTTCGGGGTCGTGCTCGGACGCGCGCTCATCGGGCCGGATCTGGAGGTCCGCGTGCCGGCCGCTGCAGAGCGGCCTGTGGCGGAAGCCGCGCCCGCGCCGATGGACCAGGCCGTCAGCGCGGCACCGGAGGTGGCTGTGGAAGCGTCACCGCAGGCGGAAGCCGTTGTGGCTGCCGTCGAAGCGGGCGCGCCCGGCGAGGTGGCGGGCGCCGTAGCCGGCCGCCCGATCGCCATCGCCGGTCAGGCGGCGGCCCGGCCCGCTCGCCGGACCAATGGCGGCGGGCGCGACTCCTCGGCACCGGTCACCTCCGACCCGATGCTCGCCTCGACCCTCGCGGCCATCGAGCTGGCGGCGGATCAGGACCCCTTCCAGCCGGACCGCCAGCGGGCACCGGCCTACGGCGTCACGGTGGAAGCGCCGCGCGTGGAGCGCGAAGAGCCGCCGACGCCGCCACAGTTCAACGTCATCGGCGTGGTGTCCTCGCCGGTCGCCGGCTTCGCCATGATCCAGGTCGACGCGGGCGCGCCGCAGCTCGTCGCGGTCGGCGAATCGATCGAGGGCTACGAGTTGCTCGAAGTGACAGACGAGCAGGCGGTGCTCCGCGGTGCGGCCGGGCGGCTTGCCTACGCGGTGGGAGACCCGGCCGTCCCGCAGCAGCGCAACAACCGCAACAACCGCAACAACAACAACAACAACAACCGGAACGACGAGCCCCAGGCCAACGCTGCGGCTGCGGCAGCGGCAGTCGTGCGCGGCGCCGCTGCTCTGCCGCCCGATCAGTTGCAGAACCTCCGGCAGGCGATCCAGGCTGGCGCACAGGTGATTCTCCAGGGGAACGCCATGCAGCCGGAGCAGCTCCGCCAGCTCATGCAGAGCCTCCAGAACGCGCAGCCCGCCCGCGTGCAACAGTTCCAGACGCAGGACGGGCGTCAGGCGGAGATCCGGGTGCTGCAGCAGCCGAATACACGATAGGGATCAGGGATTGGTGATGCGGAGATTACGCGACGTAGCGTTGGCCACGGTGCTGGCGATGGCACTGTCATCGCCGTTGAGCGCCCGCCAGGTCGAGCCGGCACCGGGCGGTGGGGTGGTGCTGAATTTTCGGGAGGTCCAGCTCAGCCAGGCGCTCGAGGCACTGGCGCAGGCGGTGGGGGTCAACATCGTTCTCACGGCGATACCCCAGATCCCCATCACGCTCCGCACGTCGCAGCCCGTTTCGCTGGACGAGGCGCGGGATCTCCTCTACAGCCTCGCCCGGGCGAACGGCATCTTCATCACCGAGAGCGCCGGATTCCTGAGGCTGCACGGCGCGGCTCAGGACGTGCCGCCGGGCGATCTCCGCGAGCTCTACATCTACCGGCTCCGCCACGCCCGAGCCGGCGTACTGGCCGCTACGCTGCAGGCGCTGTTCGGCGGCCCGGCCCTCGGGCCCGCGGTCAGCGGCGGCGGCGCCGGCACGACGCTCTCTCAGCGGCTCCAGGCGCTGGAACAGCAGGCGGCAGCCGTGGGTGGCGGCGGCCAGCCAACGACGGCGCCGGGCACCGTCATCATCCAGGCGGGACCGGGGTCCGGGGAGCTCGAGGCGCCGGTCCAGATCGTCCCCGATGACGTCACCAACTCACTCCTGATCCGGGCCACCGCCGCCGACTGGCTCGTCATCGAACAGGCGCTCTCCCAGCTCGATCTCCGACCGCTCCAGGTCGTGATCGAGGTGATCATCGCCGAGGTCACCCGTTCGGACGACTACGACGTCGGCATCAACTGGTTCGCCGAGGACCCGAACCCGAGCGCCGGCGACATCACCGAGGGTGGGATCGACCGCGAAACCCCGGATGGTGCGTTCACGCTGCGCCTGGTGCGGACGGGCACGATCAACGTCGAAGCCACGCTGCACGCTCTCTCCGCGCTCGGCAACGTTCGCATCCTGTCGCGGCCGATCATCCACGCGCAGAACAACCAGGAAGCGTCGATCCTCGTCGGCTCTCAGCGCCCCTTCATCGCGATCTCCCGCACGCTCCCGGACAACGCGGTCCGCGACGACGTGGTCCAGTACCTCAATGTGGGCACGTCCCTCACGATCCTCCCGACGATCAATGAGGACGGCTACGTCAACATGCTGGTCACGCAGGAGGTCAGCAGCGCCACGACGGAAACGCAGTTCGGCGCTCCGGTGATCAGCACCCGCGAGGCGTCGACGCAGCTCCTGGCGCGGAACGGGCAGACAGTCGTGATCGGCGGCCTCGTGGACCGGCAGGAGGAGCGCACGCGCGCCGGCATCCCGATCCTCAAGGACATCCCCGTCCTCGGCTGGCTCTTCGGCCACACGCGAATCGCCAATTCCAAGAGTGAGCTGTTCCTCTTCCTCACGCCGTACATCGTGGCGACGGACGAGGATGCGAACCGTGTTCGCGAAGAGATCGAGGCCCGGTCCGAGCTGCTGGGCGATTTCGCCCCGGTCGACCCGATCCTGCCGGATGTCCCGGAGAACGCGCTGCCGGTGCTTCCGCCGCCCCCGCCGCCTGCCGGGGATGAGCCCGCGGCTCCGGAGCAGGCGCAGTGAGCACCGAAAACGGGACCGCCGCAGCCGACGCCGTTTCGCTGGAGACGGTCCGGCCGCTTTCGCCCCAGCTCACGGCGGAGTACCTCGAGTACCACGCCATCCTCCCGCTCCAGGAGGTCGACGGCCGTCTGCGCGTCGCTACCTGGCGGGATGAGAGCGAGCTGGACCCGCACGCCCTCGACGACCTGCGCCTCCTCCTGGGCCTCCCCGTCGAGCTGGTGTACCTCCCCGAGCAGGATGTGCGCGCTACCATCCGCCGCGCCTACGCGCCGGACACGCTCTCCGCCGAGGACGTCATCGCCGGGCTGGACGACGAGATCCGTCCCGCCGGGATGGAAGGCGAGGCGGCGCTCGACGACCTGGTCAGCCTCGCCAATGAGGCACCCGTCGTCAAACTCGTCAACCTGCTCCTCCTCGAGGCGCTCGAGGCCCGCGCCTCCGACGTGCACCTCGAGCAGTACTCCAACGGTCTGCGCGTCCGCTACCGCGTCGACGGCGTGCTCCAGGATGTCGCCTCCCCGCCCCGCCGGTGGGCCGCGGCCGTCGTCAGCCGCCTCAAAATCATGGCCGAGCTGGACATCGCCGAGCGACGAGTCCCGCAGGACGGACGCATCCGTCTGCGCATGCGCGACCGGCAGATCGATGTCCGCGTCTCCACGCTCCCGACGCTCCACGGCGAGAGCGTCGTGCTCCGCCTGCTGGACAAGGAGCGCGGCACAATCGGGCTCGACGGGCTCGGCATGGCACCGGACACCCTCCAGAAGTTCGTCCGGGTCATCTCGAAGCCGCACGGCATCGTCCTCGCCACGGGGCCCACCGGCTCCGGCAAGACGACCACGCTCTACGCGGCGATCGAACGTATCCGCACCGGTCGCGAGAAGATCATCACCGTCGAGGACCCTGTGGAGTACGAGCTCGCCGGCGTGCCGCAGGTGCCCGTCAACGAGAAGGTCGGGCTGACTTTCGCCACAGCGCTCCGCGCGCTCCTCCGGCAGGACCCCGACGTCATGCTCGTCGGTGAGATCCGCGACCACGACACCGCCGAAATCGCCACGCACGCGGCGCTCACCGGCCACCTGGTGCTCTCCACGCTCCACACCAACGACGCCGCCACCGCGCTCACCCGCCTCGTCGATCTCGGCATCGAACCGTATCTGGTGGCGAGCACCGTCGAGGCCGTGCTGGCGCAGCGCCTGGTCCGCGTGATCTGCAACGACTGCAGGCGGCCCACGCCACCCACCGCGGAGCAGCTCCGGGCGCTCCGCCTCGCCGATGACGACCCGATCGTCGCCGCGACATTCGCCGGCGAGGGTTGCGACGCGTGTCGCGGCACCGGCTACCGCGGCCGGAGGGGCATCTATGAGCTCCTCGTCATGGACGACGAGCTGCGCCAGCTCGTGCAGGAGAATGCCGCCGCCGGCGCGCTCACCCGCGTCGCCATCGCCAGGGGCATGCGCCTCCTCGTGGAAGACGGACTGCGCCTCGTCCGCGAAGGCGTCACGACGATCGAGGAAGTCCTTCGCGTCGCGGCGATGTAGCGGGCACGGCGCCGGCCGACACGTCGCATCCCCTTCCCACAACCCTGACACGTTCCCGTTCCCGTTCCCGATCCCATTCGCACCCGCGTTCTGGCAGGCGGGCGAGGCCTGGACGTGGTTCAGAACGAATCCGGGTGCCAGAGCAGACTCCGGTGGTAAGCCGGGATGTGCCGGAATGTCGCCTCTGCGAACTCATAGACCTGATGCGCAGTGATCGGGAACCGGAAGAGGAACGACTCCGAAATCGGCCACTGGCGCCGTTCGCCCCCTTCATCCATTCGCCCGTACGGATTACTTTTCCGGTTGTCCATTTCCGCGAAGTAAACGTTTCCGGGTTGGCGTGCTGCCGGCTGCGGGGTGTCGTCAAACGTCGTGAACGCGATGATCTCTCTCGGCGCCTGGCGCCGCGTGCGCGCAGCACTGATCGCGCTGGTCGTGGCGTCGGGAGCGACGTGCGTCGACACGATCGGACCGAGCTCGCAACCAACACAGATCCAGATCGTCGCCGGTAACGAACAGATCGGGGAGGTCGCCTCCGAGCTGGAAGCGAACCTCCTGGTCCGCGTGCTGGGGCCATCTGGCGAGGTGGTGCGGGGCGCGCTGGTGGCGTGGGAAGTTGGCCCCAATGCCGGCACGATCACGCCGATCGCCTCCCGCACGAACGGCGAGGGTCTCGCCGGCGCGCGCTGGCGGCTGGGGACCACGGCCGGCGCGCAGACGGTGACGGTGAAGGCCGCCGGCGTCGCACCCGTCACGTTCACCGCCACGGCACTCCCAGGCGCCCCGGCTTCGCTCAGGGCCGCGTCCGGCAACGACCAGGTCGGCAACGCCGGCGCGATCCTCGGCGCCCCCCTCGTCGTCGAAGTCACTGACGCACACGGCAATGGCGTCCCGGGCGTCGACATCCACTGGACCGTGGTATCTGGCGGCGGTTCGGTATCGCCGGCTGTCGCCGTCTCGGACTCCAATGGCCGGGCCTCGACGGTCTGGACGCTCGGCCCCTCCGGCGGCGAGCACCAGGTGCAGGCCGCCGTGGCAGGACATCCGCCGGTCATCTTCACCGCCACCAGCGAAGTCCTCACCGCCGCCTCCGTCGAGATCGTCTCGGGGAACGGACAGTTCGGACCCACCGGTGCGCAGCTTCCGCTACCGCTCGTCGTGCGCGTGACGGATCAGCACGGCACGCCGGCGTCCGGGATCCCGGTGCAGTGGTCGGTCGACGAGGGTGGCGGGGTGGTGGTCCCGGCGACAGTCGTCACCGATGCAGAGGGTCTCGCTGCCACCTTCTGGATGCTAGGCCCGAATGTGGGTCCGGGCGCGGTCTCTGCCCGCGTCGCAGGGGTCCCCGGCGTGACCTTCACCTCCACTGCGCTGGCGCCGGTTGCATCGGTCACCATCGAACCCCGCGGCGCGGCGCCCTCCGTCGACGCGACGGTCCAGCTCTCCGCCATCCTGCGCGATGGCACCGGCACCGTGCTGATGGATGGCCGCGCCCCCGCCTGGTCCAGCTCCAATGCGGCGGTGGCGCAGGTCGACCAGGACGGCAGGGTGATCGGCATCGCTCCCGGATCCGCGTACATCCGAGTCGTCATCGAGGGGAGGCTGGACAGCATCCCGGTGGTGGTGCCACCGGAGGGTTTCACTCACACGTGGCTGGGCGTCGACGCGGCTCAACCGGATGCCTGGTCCGTTCCCGCCAACTGGGGCCCCTCCGGCATCCCCGGCGAGAGCGACAACGTCTGGATCCCGTTCACCCCTCGCCCCGACCCCCGGCTCACTGTCGACGCGAGTGCCGGTACAATCGCTGTCGAGCTCGGCGCGCACGTCGACCTGAACGGGCAGACATTGCGCGCACACGGGAGCGTTTCCGCTGCCGGCTCCATTCTCGGCGACGGAGAGCTGGTACTCCTCGGCGAGGACGCATCATTGTCAGGCATCGTGTCGAAGACAGTGATCTCGGGCAGCGTCCGGCTCGCCGGGCGCACGACCGCGCACGGCCTCATCGTGGGCGAAGGCGGTTCCCTCGATCTTGCCGGGCAGACCCTTCAAGTGGCAGGCGACCTGACCGTCCAGTTCGGTAGCGGAGCTTCCCCGCAGCACGGGCGAATACGCCTCGCAAGTGATGCCGATTCGCTGGTCGTAGCGGGTAACGCAACCTTCGCCGGCGACGCCGACATCACGGCGGGCACGTTCCTGCTCCGCGGCGATCTCACGCAGTCGATGTGGCCCACGAGTCTCCACGCGCCCGCGCTCATGGTGATCCTCGACGGCAGCTCGCCTCAGACGGTGACCTTCCAGGACACCGACGAGTTCGGCGCGCACATCGGCAGCGTCCGGGTCGCGAATCCGCATGGCGTGACCATCGCACGCGACATGATCATCGCCGGCAACCTGACGGTCGAGGGACTCCTGATCGTCGCCCAGAATCGCACGATCGAGGTCGCCAGCATCTTCCTCATGGCAGGTGGCCGGATCGAGAATCACGGCACGCTACGTCACAACGGTTTGTTCGTGGACCATGGCGGCACGCTGGAGGGGAACCACCCGGTCCCTGCCGTCCCGATCACACAGCTCACCGACGCCTCGCCCGTTCCGCTCGACGGCGGCGCCGGTACCAGCACCTTCTTCGTGCTGGATGTCCCCGGAAACGTCGCCGTCCTGCGCGTATCCGCGCACGGCGGCACTGGCGACCTCGACCTGTTCGTCCGCCGTGCACTGCTCCCGTCGACTGAGGCCCACGAGTGCGCGTCTGTCTCGCCCGGCAACGACGAGAGCTGCGCGATCAACAACCCGGAGGCGGGGCACTGGTTCGTGCTCGTCACCGGCGCCCAGGACTATTCGGGTGCAACACTCGAGGCAGAGTTCGACCAGGGCGACGGCTTCAACCTCCAGGTCGTCGGCCTCCACATCAATCAGGCGGCGCAGACCTTCAACGGAGCAGTCCCGCTCATCGCCGGACGTGCCGGGTTCCTGCGGGTTTTCGTGACTGCCGTGGGCGATCGGGACGTGGCGCCCGATCTGCGCGTCCGGTTCTACCGCGACGGCCGCGTCATCAGGACGGACCTGATCCCTGCACCGCCGCTCGGCATCCCGGCCACGCTCGACACCGCTGAGCGGGAATGGGAGGCGGCCTACAACCTCTTCATCCCCGGCAGCCTGCTGGAACCGGGCCTCTCCGTCCGCGTCGACGTCGACCCGAACAACGCTATCCCCGAGGGCGACCGATCCGACAACGCCTTCCCTCGCCAGGGCACGCTGATGCTCGACATCCGGCACGTACCGAGTTTCGATGTGCGCTTCGTCCCCATGCGCCACTTCAACAGCGCCGGGCAGCCGCTGACCGGCGACGTGACCGTCGCCAATCAGGAAACGTACCTGGCCCGCGCGCGCGAGCTGCTGCCGATCCACGAGGTGAACGCCTCCGTCGCACCCGTGTTCAGCATGCCCGCCGACTTCAGGCTCGCCGGCACCGGACCGGGCGCCGAGGCGACATGGATCGACATGCTTCGTACCCTGGACATGAAGCGGGTGGCGGACGGCGCCACCGAGCACTACTACGGCGTGGTCAAACCGGGATACAGCAGCGGCGTCGCCGGCTTCGGCCAGATCAGGGGATTCACCGCCGTAGGGTGGGACGGGCTACACGCCGCAACCATCGCCGCGCACGAGTGGGGTCACAACTTCGGCCGGCAGCACGCGCCGTGTCCCGGCAACACGAACATCGGCAATCTCGACACCGGGTACCCGTACGCCAACGGTTCGATCGGAACCTTTGGCGTCAATGCGGATACCTGGCCGCACCTCGTGCGACCGGACACGGTAGTCTACGATGTCATGAGCTACTGCTTCACCCGGATGTGGGTGAGCGACTACACGTTCCGGGGCATCCTCGAATACCGCGAAGACCAGGTAGCGGGAATGCTCGTCGCGGCTGCGGAAGCGGCCACCGGCGAGAGCGTCATCCCGCTACCGCAACCGTCGTCGCGCGGGCGCCGGCCGTCACTCGTGGTATGGGGGAGCAGCCACGCGGACACGCTGCGCCTCGAACCGGCGTTCCGCGTCGAAACGCTGACGGCGCTCCCCGAGAGCGCAGGTGCGTTCACGATCGAGGGCTTCGACGCCGCCGGCCA
>DATMSC010000673.1:0-1530 GCA_035565595.1 Longimicrobiales bacterium
GACTCGTCCCGGTCTTCCCGGCGGCAGGGCCGCGGAAACCGGCATCCCTCACCGCGCGGCCCGTCCCCCGATCCACGGCATCACGGAGCACGTCGGTGAGCAGGAACGCCGCTGCCGGATCGAGGACCGGCGCCGCTGCCGCTTCGCTCTGCCAGACGACGTCACCTGACCGGTCCACCACTCTGGTAATGAGACGGGGCGCGGCGCGCCAGCCGAGCGTCGCGAACGCGCCGTACGCCGCCGTGAGCTCGAGGAGCGTGGTTTCCGCGGTCCCCAGGGCGAGGGATGGAACGAGTGGGAACGGTCCACTGAGCCCCATGCGTCTTGCCGTCGCGGCCACCTGATCCAACCCAACCTCCTCGGCCAGCCTGATCGAGGCTACGTTGCTCGAAAGGACGAGGGCATCGCGGAGCGAGATCGCCGCCGCGTAGCGGTCGCCGTAGTTGCGGGGACGCCAGACATGTCCGCCTGAACCGGGTCGCTCCAACGGGCGATCATCCAGCAAGCTCGCCGGTGAACGACCCATCGACAGCGCCGCAACATAGACGAATGGCTTGAAGGTGCTCGCAGGTTGCCGGCGGGCCAGCGATGCCCGGTTGTACCGCGAGTCGCCGAAATCCCTCCCGCCGGCGAGCACCAGTACATCCCCGGTTGCCGCGTGGAGCACTACCACTGCGCCCTGGAGGTATTCCGTTTCGCGTCCGGTCGACCGCGCGGAGTGGACGTACGGCGGGTGCGTGTATTCCCCCGCTGCGCCCGCCTCGACCTCGGAGAGCTGCCGCTCCAGCTCCGAGTCGACGACGGCCTGGACTGCGGGGTCAAGCGTCGTGTGCACCACGTAGCCAGCCGTGTACAGCGCTTCGCCGAGCTCCGCCTCGAGCCGCCTCCGTACCTCCTGGATGAAATACGGCGCGATGCGGGCGGGCGGCAGGGAGCCGGCGCTGAACACCACCGGCAGGCGATTGGCGGAGTCGGCGGCGGCGACGGAAATCGCACCCGCCCCGACCATCAGATTCAGGACGACGAAGCGCCGACCGTAAATGTATCTGGGATCTGTTTCAGGGTTCAGCAGCCGCGGCGCGGCCACGGTCCCGGCGAGGAGCGCCGCCTCGCCGAGCGTCAGATCCGAAGCGGGCTTCCCGAAATACCCTCGCGCTGCCGCGTCTATGCCCCACGCCCCGTTTCCGAAATAGACGTGGTTGATGTACAGCTCGAGGATCTGCTCCTTCGAGTATTTCCCCTCGATCAGGCGCGCGACCCGCATCTCCGCGAGCTTCCGGCCAATCGACCGGCGGTGGTATGGCAGCCGATCCGGGAACACGTTCCGGGCGAGCTGCATCGTGATCGTGCTCGAGCCCTGGCGGATTCGCCCGGACATGAGATTGGCGACGATCGCGGCAGGAACTCGCCGGAGGTCCACGCCACCGTGTCGCCAGAACCGCTGGTCCTCGACGGCAACGAAAGCGGCGGGGACGTAGGGCGGGAGGGAGTCGAGGGTGACCATGGTGCGGTCGATGCGGTAGAGGCGCG
>DATMSC010000674.1:0-15250 GCA_035565595.1 Longimicrobiales bacterium
GTAACAGCACTTCGCGGCTTCAATGAGGCCGCGGCGTAAACACCGCGGAATTCCGGCGGCCCGCGGAACCGCGCCACCGGCCCGGGCTGGCTTCAATGAGGCCGCGGCGTAAACACCGCGGAATTGAGGTGTAGATCCACCACACCACGCTCTCCTTCGGAGCTTCAATGAGGCCGCGGCGTAAACACCGCGGAATTGCCGCTATTCCGTGCGCCTCGATCGGCGCTCCAAGCTGCTTCAATGAGGCCGCGGCGTAAACACCGCGGAATTACCGGTGGTCAGTCCGACCAGTTCGCTCCCTTGTTGGCTTCAATGAGGCCGCGGCGTAAACACCGCGGAATTGGTCGGCAGCGTCTAGTTCCGCTAAGCTCAGCCGCTTAAGCTTCAATGAGGCCGCGGCGTAAACACCGCGGAATTTGAACGACTTCAAGGTCATCGAGCTCTCGGGTCTATGCTTCAATGAGGCCGCGGCGTAAACACCGCGGAATTCGCCCGTCTGTAATCCATTGATTTCACTCGCATTACGAACGAGAACGCGAGCGGCACAGCCGGGCCAGGTGCTCTCGAGGGCGATACAACCTCGTGCTTCATATCCCAAGACCTTGTTTGTCAATAAGTTCGAGCGCCTCCCGCAATTCCGTGATCACTTGGCCGCTCGCAAGATTAGGAGCTCACACGCATCATACATCAAACGACTACCACCCGGGTAGAGGGTTGATAACCACGGCCCAGGACCTCGATCCCCTCCTCCAGCGGACTGGTGCTTACTCCTAGGTCGACGATGAGTACCTGGTCCTCCTTCTGGTGGATCGCCGACCGGAGACGAGTTCTGAGTTCGACAAGCTCCTTTTCGTTCAATTCACAGAAGAAGACGCTGTACTGAGCGTGATCGCCGAAGGCATGCAGCGTCTTGAAAACCTGGTTCCGCCTCTTATCGTCGGATACGTCGTAACTGACTAGATAGTGACGCCGCGCCATATGCGCGCTCACCTCACGGTTATCCCTCGATACTCCGGCACATCGCCGCGGAGCCATCGGGCCAGGAGTCGCGCCTGGAGCCGAATCATGCTCCGCCAGGAACAGCGATAATCGAATACCGGATGTGTAGCGAGTTGGTCCAAGCGTGCCTCATACGCACGTATGAATGCTTTGCGTGCCGAGTCCTTCATGACGCACCCAGCCTGCGACCGCACGAAATCTTTGGCTGCGACCATCCCGGTGTTGATCGCAGTGATGACCGCGCTATCGACGACGATCGGTCGGAACTCCTCCATCAGGTCGAGCGCCATAGCCGGGCGCCCATGCCTCGGTTGGTGGTACAAACCCCACCATGGATCCAGCCCCTCCGCTAGAAGCGCCACGGTGCACTCCTTGGTCAGGAGAGCATATCCGAACGAAAGGAGCGCGTTCACAGGGTCCCGCGGGGGCCTGCGGTTGCGACTGTCGAACGCCCAGTCGGCGTCGACGTCCCGCGGTCGTAGCATCGTGCCAAATGCCGAAAAATACCTTGCAGCTATGGCGCCCTCGATGCCAAGGAGCTGGCTAGTACTTTCGGCGAATTCGACCTTACGCAACAGTGTTGCAATTTCTGCTACTACCTCATTGGGACGAGGCTTTCCGTTACGGCTGAGCATCGTCCGCTGGTTGGCCGCCTTGGCAGCTACTATCGCGCGCGCGAACTCCACACACCTTCTCGGATTGCTCGCCAACTCGAACTGTGCCGCGCGATCGTAGGCGTTCCGCAAAGTGATCCCTGCCGTGACACCATAGAACCAGTGACCACGGGAGAGGTAGACGATAGGGATCGATGCTTCGCACAGGAGGTGCACCGCCTGGGTCGTTATCGACACATTGCCACAGAGTACGAGCTGGCTCACGTCCTTGATGCGCGCGCGGGCGATCTCTTCACCATTCTTGGTCACGATGAGGATTTCGCCTCTCTTGCCGACACGCGCTCCCTGCTCCTGAATATAGAGCGGGAGAGCGTCTTCCCGAGCGGGATAGAGTCGACGAACCGCATCGACACCTGCTTCGGGTGGCTCCGCGGCGACCTCGCGCAGAGCCAGCGTCTCGTCCGGCAGGCAGATCCCGGCCAGCGAACAACCGTTGCACTTCGGACTGTCTTCGAGCGGGTCCGGTATGATGGTCGACAGCGTGGTCCGCCTCGCCTCGTGTATCAGACGCAGCGTCAATGCCTCGAGGTCAGGCGTGAAGGGCACCTCGACCCGCGTCTTGGATCCGGCGAAGTAAAGGATCCCGTGGTCAGTGCGGTACCCGTGCTCCCGCAATAGGAGCCCCTGGGCCATGAGTTGGACTCGCTCGGGCTCCCAGCTTCGCTCCGGGTTGTTCGGTACCCGCCCCCGCTTCATGTCGACGGGTACCGCTTCATCCCCCGCCGTCGAGACGAGATCGAGCTTCGCGATTATGCCCAGCTTCTCGGATCCGAGCGTCACCGATCGGCTGATCACCGGACGCTCGTCGCCCTCTCCGCCGACCTCTTCGACATCTTCATCTACTTCTTCTACATCCGGGTCTGGAAGAACGTGGTCGAGACGATCGACCCTCCTGTGTACCTCCTGCCCCTCTAGGGTGTAGACGTTGTCCGCCCACCGTCCATCGACGTGCATGAGAAAGAAGAGGCGCGGACAGTAGGCGTATTCATTGAGCATGCGCACAGGGAGGAGGTCGGGGGTGCGCTCCGTCATCCCTACATCGCGCTCCTCATCTCTGGTTGCTCCTCACCGGGGAGACCAGCGATAGACTCGGGAACTCCGGCAATTCTCCCTCAGCGACTCCTATGAGCTGCAGGACGCCGTTCCACAGCCTGGGAAAGACCGCCTCCCCGACGGGATCGAACCCGTGGGCAAGTATAGACATGTTGCGAGCGCTCAATGGCGAATCCTCACCCGCGAATCCCAGTTCGAAGAATCTCCTTCCGAGCTCGTCCCCGAGTTCAGACAGTAGCATGTATACCTGGCTCAGAGCCAGCTTCAGCGGCTCTTTCCGCCCTTCGCTCTTCCATCGCTCCGCCAAGGATTCTGGCACTGAGGAATACTTTACCTTGCTCGTGCTCTTGATTCCGTGAGCATCGCGTAGTTTGAGTTGGCCCGCAGCCTCCGTCGCGCGGTACAAACGCGCCACGGCGTCCTCGAACCGGCCTTCCGCACTGCGCCGTCTGGCGTTCGCAAGAAGATCGAGGAGAAGGGCTCTACCCGGGCCGGCGTCGTCGATTTCTCGGAGGTGTTCCAGGTGGCGGTCGATGTCCGACAAGAGACGTCGTCCGACAAACGGTCCCAGAGCTGAAACCAGATCGTTGCCGAATGAGCGCGCCTTTTTCAGAGCCACGAACGCTTCACGATGCTTGAAGCGATCCCAGGCATCATATCCTTCCACGACCTGGGCAACCGCGCTCAGTTCCCGCTTTATCCGATCGTCTTCGGTGCGACGCCGCGCGGTATCGAGATACTCCTTGGCAACGGCATAACTGCCCGTATCAAAAGCGAGGCAAGCATCTTCGATCGCTTGATAGCCCAGGACGTCCCAGGGATTGGCCGTATGCACCACACGTTCGGTCCCGGAAACGACCACTCCGACCCCTCCCTTGGTGCGCTCGAGCCCCGCCACATAGGAAAAGATGCAGGGCCACCGCCGGGCGACGACGGCGAGTGCCGATGACATCGCCTTCGTCCCGGCGGTGAGGTCAACAACCACGCGATGATCACGTGAGCGTTCCAGCCACTTGGCCACTTCGACATCCAGCCCCTTGAGCGCGTGAACGCAAGCCCCGAAGTCCTGGGCGTCCTCTAACTTGGTGAGATCGTAGCTCCCCTCGGACACGACAAAACCTTCGGCGCTCGACAGAGCCACGATCTGACCGACGTGGAAATATGTCTCTGGCGAGACGATGAACACGATGCGATCGGGGCGCCAATGCTTGAGCGCCGCGACTACTGGTTCTGGGCTACCGCCCACGGTTGCGATGAACAATACTTTGTTCACGCTCGAAGTTTCCTGACTCATTCTATCCTCATATGTGCGGGTATAGCCAATCCGAATGCCGGGTGTATCACCTCGGTCCCGCGATCGCGCAGGATACGAACGACTTCTGGCACGAGAAACTCATCCATGGGGATGGCCCGCCCCAAGTACGCGGGCGCCTCTGCCGACACGGCGAAGCATGCCCCAGGGCGCAGGAGCACGATCGGATGTTTCTCGAAGACATCCGCAGCGATCCCTGGCCCAAGTTTCCCGAACTTGACGAATGACTCCCAATACCCTCGCGCCGGGTCCCCGCTCTTGGGTTGGAAAGTGGACAGAATGACGAGAGAGGATGCTTGCCCGGAGACAGATCCGATACTGGAATCGACAGACTCCAGTTGCGCGGAACCGCCAGGGAAGTCGAAGGCACCCTTCCCGACGGCTGCGTCCGCGCCGTATCCGACCGCGGCCAACTCGTCGAACAACCCGAGGAGGAGGTCGGTCGCCGCAGGATGCACGCGCGCATAGATCGACAACTCACCTAATCCTTCCCGGAGCGCCGTCCCGGAAGCGAGGAGGTATTCCGTGAGGGTGAAAAGAGCACCTTCCGCCCCTGTGGTGTCGATTGCCCGGTCGATCGTGTTGCGCGTCTGGTCGCTCTCTATTATCGGATAGCCCGTCGAGAGGTCGTCAACTGAAAGAGGCTCTCCCCGGCAGACACGGGTAAATGCCTCGGGCCGCAACCACGCCGCACGTTTTACGGTCTTACGCAGTGACGGGGGCCAATCACCCATACGGACGGCTAGAGGAGTGGGGAGAAGATCTCCGGGGAAGGCGTCCGACAGGACGAATGGCGGCTCCCCGGCGAGCATCGGCTCTATGATCTCCTTACGGAGTACCGTCTCGCCCTCCGTCCGGACGCACATCCAGCAGAGCAGCCCCGCGATCGTGTCCGCCTGCCAGGGCGTACGCCACGGCCCTCGCGGCCTGATGCGAATCCGGAAAAGGCGGTCCATCACGCGATCTCCCCGGGCCGTGGCCGCCCATCTCCCTTGCGTCGACGGGGTCGTACTACCTCGTCCACCTCGATCTCGACTTGGCCATACCCTTTGCTAGTCCCACTGCCGAGCCCCGACTGTTCGACCAGGTCGAGACCATGGTAGACGACCTCCAGGATGGCGTCGATCCCGCGAACGCGATTGCCGTCCGCATCTTGGTATTCGAAATTGGAATCGATGTCGAACGCCTGCAGCCCTATTTCGAGCCGGAACTTGCTCCCAGGTGCGACGCGCTCGAGAGTGCGCGGATTGGTCGCGGCGCCGACGTGCCGATGTATGGAACTCTCCGTCTTCAGCTCGATCTCCCCGCCTTCCAGGAGCAAGGCGTCCCTCACGATGATGCGCGTCGGTCCCAGTTCGTGCCGCGTCCGCTTGTGGGGCCCGAAAACTCGGCAGACCGGGCAGATCGAGACAGCGCAGCCACACGGTTCGGGACCGTTGATCTTCCCCAGGTCCTTCTCCAACTCCGACCGCATCTTCCCCTTTATCGAAGACCCGGGGATGTAGGGCTTCCCCGTCACCGGATCCTTGATGCAGGTGTGATCGGTACCCCCGATCTGCAGGATGTCGTCACTGCCACCAATGCGAGTTCCGCTCTTCAACATGATCATCCCCCGAACGATCAGATGATCGATCTTCTTCATCTTCATAGTCTCATCTTCCTTACCGGTTCTTGATATGCGTGGCGCCGAAACCAACCAGGGCCTCGAAGTGCGGGATGAAGCCGTCGAAGAAGTCGCGAGGGCCCCTAACCGCGGCTACGTTGCGCCGAATGAAATCGAAAAAGAGTTCCGGGATCTTCGGCTCTGTCTTCCCCCATGCATCCTGGGCAGCCGCATCCAGGAACAGCACCTTGGGCAATACCTTACCCCACTCCTCGCCATCCAGACGGAGGCGATTCTCTATCCTACGACAGTGCTGGAAGAAGCGCCGCATTTGACTCATCGTGAGGGCTGGCTTGGCCTGAGCCATAGCTTCGGCGAGAGGTTCGACATTTTCGCGGCTCACGTACTCTTGCCGGAGAAAGCCATTCTCGTCGAAGTAGCCGTCAGACAGGTAACCGGGCCAAATATCAGCGACTCTCCTGCACGCCCGCTGCTGATCACCCGACCGGTGACCGCTGCGATCGTGGTCTTTCCTCTGGTCTCGGAATCGATTCATGCGTCGTTCTCCGGGATCTCGTTACGTGTTGCCAAGAGCGCGTAGCGGATGACGGCGGGAAGGAAGAGAACGTCCGGATCGTCCGTGGCTTCGTATCGATCGAACTGATCGAGGATACGATCGATCCACGCGCGAAGCGCGCGCGCTTCCGCATCGTGCGAGTTCGGAGCAGGGTATTTACGGCCAACGTCGTACGCCAAGCGCGCGGTCGCGGCCAGTTGCTCCGCCCTACTCTCCGCCGGGATCTCCCCCCTCCGCACCAACGTGAGGCGCAGGAGCCTGTGCAACCATCCGCGACGCGCAACACCCGTCTCCACCCACCTGGCCAGCTCTTTTCCTGCCCGCACGATGAGGTCGTGCTGCTCCCACTTCCAGAGCTGGCCCAACGCGGCGAGTTGGTCCTTGGCGGAGCTCGCGCGCGGCGCCGGGATCGTCTTTGCCTGTTCGAGCAGATCCTCGGCCTGCGACACCCCCCGGCGGATCGGGTAACGGTACCGGACGATCGCCAGTCCCCCGCTCAGTGTGAGCCCCGATGCGCCGAAGCGCCTTTGGAAGCGCGACCGTATCTCTGCAGCCAAGTCGAGCATGCGGTCCCAGGGACCGACCAGTAGTAGATCGTCCCCTCCGGAGTAGACCGTGTAGGTAGCCTGCCACTCCCGCCCCCGTAGCACACGGGTGAGCTCCGTGGCGAAGAAGTCGTCAAGGTCGGCACTGAACCGCGCAAGCTCCCGCAGATCCGCCGCCGAGCGGAGACGGTCGTGGATCGCGACCCCTAACGAATCGGCATCCATCTTGAGGATGCCCAGGTACGGCGCGCCCCGCGCCATCCGGGCAAGGTCTTCGAACCAGACAGGTGCTCCGTCTGGGTGAGTCGGGATATACCGCGCCAGGGGCCGAGAGAACTGTGGCGTTAGCGCGACACTCCGGGTAGCCGGCTCTCCCTCTCGTTGCGCCTCGCTCGAGAGGTCTGCCTCGAGTACGAAGTCCGTCCCACTCTTTCGCTCCTCGCTCAGGGACGCCCGGAACCCTGGCAATCCGAAGCTGGGTAAGTCCCCCGAGGACGAAAGCGTTGCATCCGAGTCTTCCATCAGGTAGAGGTGCCTGGCTACAGGTAGTGCGGCCCCGATACGCCTGAAGGTCTCGTATTCGCGGTCCCTGCGGCGCGGTGAGAGGACCAACTTCTCGGGCCGCCATCTGCCGTCGCCGTCGATGGCGAGCGGGGCCCACGGGCGCAGCTTCCAGCGTTGCAGCTCGGCCATCGCCGCCTCGTATCGCCGCGCTGCCGTTTCGGTAGCGATTCTTCCATTGTGTACGGCGATGGAGATGCGCAATGATCCGGAAGTCTCCCGGGCGAGCCACTCCTCCAGCTGGGCTCGTTCCCCATCTATCACTTCGCTGACCTCATCAGGCGCTCCCCTCGCTTCGATCGCGAACTTCCCCGCAGCACAGAAAAGCAAGCTCTCCCGCGCGAGTCCGAGCGCCCGCTGGATGCGAAAGGCAACGGCCTCAGCCAGGATCTGCACGTAGAACGACCGCGCCCGGAGTATCCTCGCCTGCCCCCCCCTCTCTTCGGCGGGGAGATCGAAAATGAAATCCTGGATTCCGGCAATGTCACCGACGATCAGCATTCCACCTATTCTCCTCCCTCCGCCCCGAACACCCCAAGGCCAAAATGACTGGCATAGCCCAGCGCGATCGGACCCGTCACCGGCTCGGCGAAGACCAGCCGGAGGCCGTACGCGCGCGGAACCGGGGGTTGTGGCTTGCCTTGCCTGCGAGCCCTGACGAATCGCAGTAGGCGACGTCGTACGAGCTCCTCCCGATCCATGACCTCTACATGGATCGGTTGCGGTAGCCCGCGGCTCTCCAACTCGGCCCTGACCTGATCTTCCAGAAGATGCCCACGCGGCCGGAAGAATCGAGGCGGGACGAAGGGCGTTACACTAGCCCATATGCGTGAGGATCCGAGCGCCGGCACGGGCTTCCCCGAACGCATGCGGAGCTGGCGCCCGAAGGTGGTCAGTTCGCCGAAGCCGGCGCAGGTCACGATCAAGTCCCGGTCATCTCCCTTCGTCCAGGTACGATGCAGTCGCTGGATCGCGCCTTGGGCGAGATCGTCCAACCCCATCCGGGCATGGATCAGGATGTGATCGAGGCGACCATCCTCGTCGAGATCCAGAGGAAGGTAAAAGGCGTGCTCGTGCCGTCCCCCCAGTGGTTCCCCGGTCTCGGGGTCTCGCCCCGTCAAGGCGATGCACAGCGAAGCCCGCTCGCCCAGGAGGCTGATCAACGACTGGTGAACTAGCTCTGCCTGAGGGAGGGCTCGGGTGAAGAGGGGGAGGACATCGCCCCGCGGTGTGTCTGAGGCGAGAGCCAGGAGTGCGGCCTGTACAGGACGCGCAGCGCGCCGCCTCGGCGCCGCCACCGGGGGCCGGGGTTCCAATATCCCGACCGGGCGGTTGTAGAGTACGCGACGCGATCCTGGGGGCTGACTCCAGCCGTACCGCTGGAGATCGGCCGTCTCCATCAGGATGCACTCTACGAGATCCCTGGGATAGGGCGCTTCCAGGCGCTGCCTGTCCCTGGCCGTGGGCTTCTTGCCCCGCGACACCTCGAACTCGGCCAGTTCTCGCTCCACCGCCGCCATACGCCAGGCGACGTACTCGTGCGGAGGCACCGGCGCGAGGAGCGCGACCTGATCGAACCCGCGGTCGGGATACTCGCTCGCTCCGGCGATGACCGGCCGGCACCAGCGCTCGTCCACCTCGAGGTCCGGGATGAGGCGCCCCTCGACCCAGCTCTCGGCGCGGCCGAAGTAGCTTAGGTTCGAGACGAGGAGCTCCAGGAGAACCGTCTCCTCCTCAGACAACGATATCGGATAGTAGATGAGTAGGTCCTCCTCCGAATCGAAGCGGATGAAGGCGTCGATCACCTTTGTCGGTTTCGACGCGGTAGGCATGTAGTGCCGTGAGTGCGCCACGGTACCGGATGGAAGCCGATAGTGCGGGAGCGCCTCCGCCAACCGCCCGACCAGCGCCGCCGCCTCCTCCGGTACGGTTTCCCAGCCCAGTTTGGTGAATCCGGTGGCAAGGAGCGCCCGCAGTATCCGCCACGGACTCGGCGGCCATTCAACATCCCCTTCGTTGACGTGCTTCCCCCAGGGGGTGGCGTGGTAACGGCCACCCGGGAAGCGCAGTGCGATCGTCGGCATCGCAGTCCTTATTTGCTGTAGACGACGGTCGTCACGCCGGCCATCCGGTCGCGGCACGCCTCGATCGCCCTGGGGAGCTCCCGTTCCAGCGCTTCGAGGGATGGCAACATGAAGCTAGCCGGAGCATCCGCGAGGATGTGCGCGTTCGAGTCCGCGAGGGTCAGGTCACAGGCGGTGCGCAGCCGGAGATCGCCTTCGAGGAACGCCCGGATCTTATAGAGCGCCAACAAGATCAACATGCGCTCCACGGCCTCGCCCAGGCCGTATCCCCGGATCTGGCCTAGGTCGACGTTGAAATACGCGGTGATCTTCTCGGCGGTGTACTCCTCCCGGTGGAACGGCACATTGCCGAAGCCCTTGCTGGTATCGCCCCCGGGGTTGACGTGGTCATTCTTGACGCCACCCGAGGCCGCCACCTGCACCCCCTCGGCCTCGATGAAAGCCGAGAGCGATCTAGCGACCCGGAGTCGGCCGCCGGCAAGCTCCTTCTTCGCCAGGAAGACACCGTGCAGGAGGCTGTTCACATCGTACCGCAGCAGCGCAGTCGCGAGCGCTCGCCGGTCGATCGGCCCCTCCGCAAGTCGGGCCACGTCGTCGCGCAGCAGGTCGAAGAAGGTCCTGTCCTTGCTCTCGAGGATGTACGGGCTGTTGATCCGGTGCGCCTCCGTGATCGAGCTGGTCAGGTACTCACCATCCTGCTCGACCCTTATGTAGCTGATTCCCCGGAGCGGCGGTCGGACATCGTTGGTCGCCTCGTCCCAGCAAACGGCCTCCAACCGGTTCGCCATACTCTGTGGGCTTTCGACGAGGAGGTAGGTCGTCTCGCCCGCCTGGTAGACCGCGGCGCCGAGATCGGGGAAGCCGGTGGGCTGGAAGCGCGTGCCCTGGATCGGCTTGAGGCGCACGCTGAAGAGCAGCCTGCGAGCATCGTGCAATGGCGTGAGATCAATGGTCATGGCGGATCTTCTCCTCAGTGTGAGAGTTCAGTTGCAGTCACGACTCCAATGTCAGGAACCTCATCGAGTGTAGGCCGCGTCAACCAACCGGCCAGCGCCACCGCATCCGCTTCCCGGATCGGGAATACAAGGGCGAGCGCAACTCGGCGTGCTAGCTCCGCATCCCCCGCGACGACACGGAGGTGCGGCCTCAGCCCCGCGGCGGATAGGCGACGGATCGCCGCGGAGGACGCGCGCACGAGGTCGCCTACGGTCAACCGAGCGAGTATCGCCGGATCGATCGGGATCTCCACTGGCGCCGCGTCCTTGCGGATCGCGAGGGGCATGGGCCAGTGCGCGAGGCGCACGAGGCCATAGAACCCGAGCGATCCGAGCGGCCTCCTATATGCTTTTTTCGCAAGAGGTCCATGAAACCTAGACCAATCCAGAGCCATCAGCGGACGCGCTAGGTCGAGGATCCTGCGTTCGTCCAGCTCCCCGGTCAGGAAGAGGGATATCTCCTCGAGTGATGCCTCCGCACCGGGGACACCGACAAGCGGGAGCTGCGGCAACCCTTTCTGCTCGCCCTCCACTATCCTCCGGCGCAGGAGCGCGAGTCCTACCGTCTCGAGGTCATCGACGACGCACACGATCTCGGGAGACGCAGCTAGCGCGTCACCCTGAATGGCGAAGCGTCGCTGCGCATCGTCGAGCGGTAGGAAGTGCCGCCGGATTGAATCATTCCTGTCCAGCTCGCCATCGGGAGTGGTTCCGTGTTGTGATGCGAACGCGAGCGCTAGGCGGATCTCCGCCGATCCGTCATCGGCTGCGCGCAGCCACCCCGGCCCGAGTCGCGGAAGCGGCCTCAGCCCCTTCTCCGCCGTGAACCGCGGGCTGCGGGAAAGCTGCGCCTCCGCGCGTCCGAGGGCTATCAGCAAATCCTGCCAGCGCCTCGGATTGGCACCATCCCTACAGCAAGAGAGAATTGCTTCGTCGCACATCCGCGCGGCACGGGCGATAGAGCCCGGCCCCTCGTCTCCCGCCGAAACCCGGCGCAGCGCCTCAACCCAATCGGCGATCTCGTCGATCAGGTGTTGGAACGGTTGCTCCCGCACCGGCCACCGCCCGAGCGGCACGGCGAGGTTCGCTTGGCCGTTCCGCTCGATGTAGCCGTACCGCTGGAAAGCCGAGACGCCACGGGCCACGCCCAGGCGGGCAACGGCGCGCCCGAAATCGACTGGCCGTCCGGCGCTCTTGCGACCGATCTGACTCCGACCTTCAGCGATCAGGGTACGCAGCTCCTCCAGCGTGGCCGGGCGCTCCCAGAGCGGGAACCACTGCTCGCCGCGATCCTTTTCCCCATCGGCGGCGCTCCCGTACCCGACTGCGGACGAACGCACTGCGAAGGGGGCGGCGGCTTGAGGGAGACCAGCTGCGTTCATCCGCCGGGCGACGGACGAGGCGAAGATACAGGCGCCCTCCAACATCAGGATGAAGTCCCAACTATTGAGCACGGAGTCGCCGGTGAATCCCACCGTGCTGTTGGCGCCGCCTGCATTGCCAGGCAGGAACTGGCCTACCGCATATTTCTCCAATCCCTGACCTGGTTCCCCATAGAGCGCGATAGAAAGGAGGCGAACCGCGGCAGGACGAGCGATAGCCGCCGGATCTTCGAGATCGAAGAGACCAGCCAGCCGCTGCATGAAATTGTTGGTGAAATCCAGCCGACCATCGTTGCCTCCGGTACCGAGGAGGGCGGGATACGCTGGCTCCCCGGAGCCATCCAGTACGACCGACGCTTCGAACCACTCTAGCGACGGCCCCCGCCAACCCTGGCGGCAGGCCCTCAACAGCTTTGATTTGCTATCCCCCTTCGGGCTCTCCTCCAAGCCCGCGATCGCCGACCTGCCCCATTCAATGGCTTCGCGGAAGGGCGCGAACCTATCGGCCAGGCTACGGGAGATCGCCTCGATCCCGGATTTGTTGTCTTTGGGATAGAATCCGCTCCCCCCGTTCCACGGAGCGATTATTGGCGTCGGCCGGTACTCCTCTAGGAAGAAGCGCCGCAGCTCCTCCCCGTCGAGCACGGTGGCCAGGTGGAATGCTTCGTCACGCCACCACCCACGAGCAGTCGGATCCTTCTGCTCGGCGACCAGCCGCAGGATCCCCAGCGCCTTCAGGTAGTGGGCGAGCGGGGTCGGACTGCAACCCTTCAGGTCGTGGACGTGGATCTTCATGCCGGTACTCCTTCCTGCGCCAGGAGAGGATCGGAGGTCTCGAGGCGGGATGCCCTCGCATCGGCGACGCGCAGCAACGCCTCCAGGAAAGCGAGGGTGAAGGGACCGTACTCCTCTAGGAGACCCTGGACCCTCTCGCCCCAACTCGCGCCGTAACGTCCCGAAATCCCCAGGTGTGCGGGATCCAGATGGAGCCGTACGCCGGGGACGTCGACCACGGAGCCATCGGCGGAGACGAGGGGAATCGGTGGCAGCTCGTCGCCCTCCCGGACCCCATGGAGCGGCTGGCCCTCTCCCACGTACCTCCCCGATTCGGTCGGGAACGACTGGTCGTGCGGCGTCCCCTGCCAGCTGCACCGCACCTTACCGTGGTGACTGGAAATGAGATAGCACAGGAGATCGAAGGAACCCCGGTCGAGCGACGCAAGCTCGTCGGTCAATGCCGATGAACCCGGCGGCCCGTCCTCTGGAGCGACGCGCTCGACGACTCCCGCATCCAGCAGCGGCCGGATCCCTCCAAGCAGAGCCTCGTGCTCGGGGTCGATGCGATGCAGCAGTTCGAAGAGGGCGAGGACCGAGGCCAACTCGTGCCTGAACCCTCGCCTCTTTCCGTGCTCCTCGGAGAGGGAGTAGAGCTTGTTCAGAGGCGCCCACGCCCAATCCGGGGCCTTGGCCAGATCCCTGCGCTCCGGCCTGGTTCCGGTCCCGTCACCAAGGATCGATGAGGCGAAAGCTGGGTGCGCCTTCCCCCAGTCGTGCAGCCGGCCACCCAGATCGAGCACCGCGACCAGAGATGAGGGGAGTCCGAGGGTGACGGCGAGGGTTGCGGCGATCTCCCCTGCCTCGCGTCCGTGCGTGGCTATGGTCTTCCACGATCGGCGGCTGAGATCGTCGCGCGCCTGCGCCTGATCGGTGTACGCGGCGCGCACTTCGTCGAAATAACCTCCGTCCGTCGGAACGGGCTCGGTACGCTTTCCCGCTTTCTCTCCGGTGAACCCACGCTCCGTGTCGTACCCTCCCCAGGCGGCATCCACCAGGAGCACTTGACCCGGATAGCAGTCCGTAGCCCGTACCCGGCGCCATACGCCGTCCAGGTAATCCCAGACCCACGCGCGACACCCCTCGTGCAGCGACGACCCGTTGAAGAGCCATTTCCTCACCGCATATACTGGTACCGGGCAGAGGCCGTCCCGGGTCGGCTGGACCTCCGGTCCTGGCTCCCCAGGGCCCCAGCAAACGAAGATGTCGCGCTCCTCTCCGCTTCGGATGAAGCGGCTGATGTCGATATCGGCTCCGCTCAGGTCGGGAGTCGTGTCGAACAGCTCATAACACTCGCGCCGCGTAAGTAGGTGCAGCGGCTCGTAGGGATATAGCGCCCTGAGCAGGTCGGGGTTCTCGCGCGATAGGGTTTCCTCCAGCGCTTCGAGTGATACGAGGCCGACGTCGTCGATGAGATTCAGCGCCTCCCGCGCGGCCACGATTTCGCCTTCATCGTACGGTAGCGCCTCCCTGCCGCTCGCCTGCCGATCGACGACCACCACCTCCGCCTCGCCACCGTACCGCGCGGCCCGCCCGAAGCGCTGGACCAAGCTCGGCCACGGCGCCAGTTCCGTGACCAGCGCGGTGGCAGAGATGTCCACCCCGGCCTCAACGACCTGAGTTGCGATGATGATGCGATCCGCGCCAGGATCTTCACACGCTCCCCGCGACAAGAACTCTTCCGCCCACCGCTTGCGCTCCATACCGCGGAAGCGGCTGTGGACGAGCCTCACCTCGGTCGATCCCCTAGAGCCCACCAGTACGGCGTCGACCGCCCGCTTCAGGTCCAGTGCGGTCTCGACCCTGTTCACGATCGCCAGGGTAATCCTGCCCGTGACGGACGGGCGAGCCCGCCGGTGCGCCTCCACCACTGCCTGCGCCAGCTTCTTCGCTTCCTTGTCTTCCTTCAGCGGGATGATCTGGATAGTCAGCGGTTTGCGCGCACTCCAGAGGCGCCCGGACCGATAGGCCGCCGGCACCCGGATCATCCCAGCTCGCAAAGCGGGGAGCCACGGCTGGGAATCGGCCGTCTCGAGCCACTCCGGCTGCAGCGTCGCGCTCATCCACCAGGTTCGGCACGGCCGGAGCGCGCTGTCCTCTCGCTCCCGCCGGAAGGACTGGAGCTGGACGCTAGTGGCGAGACCTACATCCATGAGCTGGACCTCGTCCATGACCCAGAGGCAATCATGGTTCAGGAGACCGTACTCGTGTGGCCACCTGGCTCGCCCTGCTGCGTATCCCCGGTTGAGTGCCCGGGAGAGGAGCATATCCTGGGTGCCGACGAGGATCGCCGGCGTTTCGGGGTGGAGGTGCCACTCCTCGAGTTCGACCCCGCCCATGAGGATGTGGACGCCGACCTGGTCGGCGACCCCCGGTGAAACAGCGTGGATCCGCTCGAGGAGGCGCCGCGCTGCCGTGGCCGTTTGTTCGACCAGAACACGCATGGGGAGACACCAGACGAGTCGCCGTGGCCAGCTCTCGTCCTTTCGCACCAACCGGTGCCACGCCCATGTCGCAAGGACTCCCTCCGTCTTGCCCAACCCGGTCGGAATCCTGATTAGTCGATCCTCGCATCTGGATGCTACGGCCAGCTCCGCCTGCCATGGGTGCGGATCCTGGTGCCCAGTCACA
>DATMSC010000675.1:0-2913 GCA_035565595.1 Longimicrobiales bacterium
CGGAGCGGACGGGTGGCGCCGGCGTGAGGCCGCATGGCGCGACGGTCAGCCGACTCGGCCCGGTCAACCGGATCCAGGACGTGCTCGAGCTGGAGCCCGTCGAAGAGACCGACGTCCGCCGCGAGTCTGTACAGCCGGCGGTTGCCCAGTCGCCGCGGCCGGAGCCGGCCAGGGAAGAGCGTCAGGTTGCAAACCAGGACGCTTCCCGGCTCGCCAGCACGCGCGACCGGATCGCGGCGCTGCGCGAGCGCCTCGCCGCGGCGGCAAGGCCGCCGGCGCCCGACGAGCCCGAGCCGGAGGCGACGGCCGCGGCCGTGCGCGAGGTCGTCGAGGAGCTGCGCTCGCGGCTCGACGCGGTGATCCGCGAGCGCGCGGAGCTGGCGAAGTCGCTCGAGGAAGCGCGGGACGCGCTGGCGCGAGCGGAGGCGGAGATCGCGCGGGAGCGCAAGGCGAGGGTCGCTGCGGAGCTGAAGGCCGAGGAGCGCGCGCGCATCGCCGATGAAGCCGTCGCCGAGGCCGAGGCCGTCGCCGCCGAGCGCGACCAGATCCTCGCCGAGCTGTCCGAGCAGCGTCGGCTGGATGACGAGCAGGCCGCACTGTTGCTGGAAGCCGAATCCGCCCTCGATCAACGCGACGCGGAGAAGGCGGCGCTCGCGCGGGAGCTCGAAAAGGTCCTCGCGCTCGTCGATGCCCGCGAGGCCGAGATCGCGGACCTCGAAGGGAAGCTGGAAGTTGCAGCGGCAGAGCGTGCCCGCCTCGAAGCCAGGATCCGCGAGCTGGAGGCCGAGGTCGCGCGGCTGACCGAGGCAAGCAAGGCGCTCAGGGCCATCGAAGAAACGGTCAAACGGCGGAAGTAACGGGCCGGGCCGCGGCGCGCGGCCCGGCTGCCTCTCAGTTCAACGGAATCCCTCCACATCGTCATTCCGCGGGTCGACCCGGCCTCCAGCCGGGTCGACAACCCGGAATCCAGCGGGCGCTGGTCCGGCGCAAGCGCCGGCCGTTCAACGACCGCTCGAAATCGACAGACCTGGCGAGTAGCTCGCGCCGCGACCATCGCGACAACTTCCGATCAACCACAACGTCGTCATTCCGGGGGGCGACCCGACCTCCAGCCGGGTCGACAATCCGGAATCCAGCGGGGGCTGGAGCAGCGTGCCGGTTTCATGAGGGCTACCCGCTCCGCTGAGCGGCACCACCTCCTTGACTCACAGGTAGTTGCCGTGCACTTTCCCGCGCGATGACATCCACGACAGAGGAACAGGCGCCGCCGGGGGAGGCGGCCGGGCCGGCTCCAGCGGTCCGGCTGGAGGCGGAGCCATCGTCTCGCGCCCGCCTCTATGGTCTGCTGGGCGGGATAGCCGCGTTCGTGCTCCTGCTGATCCTGCCGACGCCGGAGATACTGACTCCCGAGGCGCAGCGGACTGCGGCCGTCGTCGCTCTCATGGGGATCTGGTGGATGACGGAGGCGATTCCGCTCGCCGCCACCTCCCTCGTCCCGCTCGTGCTCTTCCCCGTTCTCGGGGTCCTCACCCCAACTGCGGCCGCGGCGCCGTATTCGGACCCGGTGATCTACCTGTTTCTTGGCGGTTTCGTGCTCGCGCTCGCCATGCAGCGGTGGGAGCTGCACCGCCGCATCGCGCTAGCGGTCGTTTCGGTAGTCGGCGTAGGGCCTCGCCAGCTCGTCCTGGGGTTCATGGTCGCGACGGCCGTGGTGAGCATGTGGGTGTCCAACACGGCGACGGCCGCCATGATGCTGCCGATCGGTATCGCGATCGTGGAAGTACTCAGACCCCGGGAGAGCGGCGCGCCGTACCCGTTCGCGACGGCGCTCATGCTCGGGATCGCGTACGCGGCGACGATCGGGGGTATCGGCACGCTGATCGGCACACCGCCCAACGCCGTCTTCGCCGCTGCCGCCAGCGAAATCCTCGGCCGGGAGATCGGCTTCGTCGACTGGATGCTGGTGGGCGTTCCGGTTGCCGCCGTGTTCCTGCCGCTTACGTGGGCGCTGCTCGTATTCGTGCTGTTTCGGCCCGGTGACCTCCCCGAGGGCGCCGACGAGGTGTTGCGACGACAGCGTCACGAGCTGGGCCCGATCACGCGCCCGGAAGCGCTCGTCATGGGCGTCTTCACGCTCACCGTGGTGGGGTGGCTGGTGCGCGAGCCCAAGCTCATCGGCGGGTTCCGGATCCCCGGCCTGACGGACGTGATCCCCGGAGTACACGACGCGACGATCGCGATTTTCGGCGCGCTCCTCCTCTTCCTCCTTCCATCCGGGCGCCGCGACCGCACCCGACTCATGGATTGGGAAACCGCGAAACGACTTCCGTGGGGTGTGCTCCTCCTCTTCGGCGGCGGCCTCTCCCTCGCCCGCGCCTTCGAGACGAGCGGGCTGAATGAGGCCGTGGGGGAGGTCGTGACGGGGATGGTCGGCGTGCCCGGCTGGCTGCTCCTGGCCACAGTGGCCGCGACATTCATCGTGCTCAGCGAGTTCGCGTCCAATACCGCCATCGCGGCCATGGCCATGCCGGTCGTCGCGGCGGCCGCGATCGGCCTCGGCGCCGATCCCATCCTCTTCATGGCGACGTCCTCGCTGGCTTCTTCGGCGGCGTTCATGATGCCGGTCGGCACGCCACCCAACACGATCGCGTTCGGTACCGGCTACATCAGGATCACCCAGATGATGTGGGCCGGTATCTGGCTCAACATCCTCTCGATCATCATCATGACGCTGGCCGGGTTCCTCCTCGTCCGGCCTTTCCTGAGCTGATCCACGGTGCCGGGGGACGCGGGGCGTCCCCCGGCGTGCCGGTGAAGGAGAATGGGCCGCGGCTTCGCGGGGCCGGCTTTTTTCATCTCCGTGTTTCCGAAAGCCGTGACCGCAACGTTGCCCCCTGGACCGGCGCCTGCATA
>DATMSC010000676.1:0-2831 GCA_035565595.1 Longimicrobiales bacterium
CGCGCTGCCTGCGCCAGCGATTGCGCAGCGCGATGGCGACGGCCTTCTTCGCATCGGCCTGCCCGACAATGTAGGTATCCAGCTCGGCGACGATCTGCCGCGGCGTCATTTCATCGAGCCACTGAGGCGAACCCTCCGCACCGGATGTCGCGGTACCGGCGTTCTCGAGCGTTCGGGCCATTACTTATCCTCCAGTTCCAGAACCGTGATGTTCTGGTTGGTATAGATGCATATCTCGCCCGCGATCTCCAGCGCGCGGCGCACCACCTCGACTGCGGACAGGTCGGTGTGAGACTTCAGCGCGCGCGCCGCGGCGAGCGCAAATCCGCCGCCGCTGCCGATCGCTATGATTTCGTCGTCCGGTTCGATTACGTTGCCGTCGCCGCTGATGACGAACAGGTGGTCGCGATCGGCGACGGCGAGCAGCGCTTCCAGCCGGCGGAGGTAACGATCCGTCCGCCATTCCTTGGCCAGTTCGACGGCAGCGCGCGGGAGATTCCCGGGATACCGTTCCAGCTTCTCCTCGAACTTCTCGAAGAGTGAGAACGCGTCCGCGACGGACCCGGCGAATCCCGCGAGGACGCGGCCGTCCCGCAACCTTCGAACCTTGAGTGCCGTGCTCTTCATTACGGTGTCGCCGACGGTGACCTGACCGTCCCCGCCGAGCGCCACGCGCCCATCCTTTCGAACCGCAACGATCGTGGTCGCGTGAAATGCCTTCATTCGACTCCCCGGGTGAAGTGACCACCGCACCGCACCGGCGCGCCGCGATCGCCGGCCGACTCGTGCGCAGAATATGGTGGATCGCCGTGCAACGGCCAGATGTCATGCGCGCGGGTGCGCCCGTTCGTACACGCGCTTCAGACGGTCCGGCGCTGTGTGCACGTATATTCGTGTGGTGGAAAGTGAAACGTGTCCGAGCAGCTCCTTCACGGCGAGCAGGTCGGCGCCGCCGTCGAGGAGGTGCGTCGCGAACGTGTGCCGGAGCGAGTGCGTCGAAACGTCGCTCCCCTCGGCAACCGTGTCCAGCATCCGGCGGACGACGTCCTGGATCTGCCGCCGCGACAGCCGCCGCGCGCGCTCGGAGAGAAATACCGCCTGGCGGTCCGCGCCGGAGGCTCTCGCCGCGATTTCGGCTCGCCTCGGTTCGTACCGCCGAAGCGCCCGGACGGCGGCCGAGGTCAATGGCACGATGCGCTCCTTCCTCCCCTTCCCTCGCACCCGGATCTGATCTGCGATCAGGTCGAGGTCTGCCCAGTCCAGTGCGTGCAGCTCCGACAGCCGCAGCCCGGACCCGTAGAAGGTCTCCAGGATCGCGAGGTCCCGCGTCCCGAGAAAGGTGTTCTCCGCCGCGCGGTTCTCGGCGTACGCAAAGAGGCGCTCCACATCCGGGAGCCCGAGCCATCCCGGGAGCCTGCGCTCGAGCTTCGGTGAGCGCACGCCTGTCGCGGGGTTCGCCGGTACGTGATCTTCCCGGTGGAGGAATCTGAAGCACGAGCGGACGGCGGAAAGCTTCCTCGCTATGGTGCGGCGCGCGAGCCCCCGTCGGGCCAGCTCGGCCTGGAACGCCCGCACCGCCTGCCGATCGACCCCGCCGAGGTCCCAGCCGTCATCGCCGTGGTACCGGCTCAGGAACCCGGAGAAGTCGGCGAGGTCCACGCGGTAGGCAGAAACCGTGTGAGGACTGAGCTGCCGACCATCCGCCAGGTGGCGGAGAAAGTCCGCAATGAGGGGGTGGAGAACAACCCGGTCCCCCGCCGCGTTGCGGGTCGCCCCCGCTTCAGGCCGCGCCATGCGCGCCCTCGTTCGTGGAGACCAGAGTGGACGAATCCCCGTCTTCACCGGACTCGAGTTCTGGAACGGCCACCGGCTCGATCCCGTTCGCCGCCATCCATGCACGCAGGTCGGTGATCGCCCGTTCGGCCATTTCCTCGCGGCGCCGGCGCTTGTCCCGCGTGTTTCCCGCAGGCGGATCGACGAGTCCGAAATTCGAGTTCATCGGCTGGAAGTCGGCCGGATCGGCTTCGCGCAGGTATCGCCAGAGTGCGCCGATCATGGTGGTGCCCGGCGGCAGCACCGGTTCCAGGCCGCGCACGATGCGGTCCATGTTGACGCCGGCGAGAATCCCGGAAGCGGCCGACTCGGTGTACCCTTCGACGCCGGTGAGCTGCCCGGCGAAGATGAGGTCCGGGCGCCCACGCGGCGCGCCGTGCGGCAGGAGCCTCGCCGGGAAGTTGAGATACGTGTTCCGGTGGATGGATCCGTAGCGCAGGAACTCGGCCTCCTCCAGACCGGGGATCATCCGCAATACGCGACGCTGCTCGCCGGTGCGCAGCCGCGTCTGGAACCCGACGATGTTCCACATGCGACCAGCGCGGTCCTCCCGCCGGAGCTGGACGACGGCGTACGGCACGCGACCGGTGCGGGGATCCCTCAACCCCACCGGTTTCATGGGCCCGAACCGAAGCGTGTCCGTACCCCGCCGCGCCATGACCTCGATCGGCAGGCATCCCTCGAAGAACGGAACGTTCTCCCAGTCGTGGCCCGGATAGGTGTCGGCGGCAATGAGCGCGGAGTGGAACGCCGCGTACTGGTCCCGGTCGAGCGGGCAATTCAGATAGTCCTCGGCGTCGCCCTTGCCGTAGCGCGACGCGAAATATGCCCTGTCGAGATCGATCGACTCGAACGCGACGATGGGAGCAATGGCGTCGTAGAAGGCGAGACCGTCGTCACCAAGGAGACGCTGGATGTCGGCGGTCAGCGAGTCGGAGGTCAGCGGCCCGGTCGCGACGAGCGCCGGCCCTTCCGGGAGCGCGGCCACTTCCCGCCTC
>DATMSC010000677.1:0-3232 GCA_035565595.1 Longimicrobiales bacterium
CGCGCGGCAGTGAGGGACGGCAAAATCAGCCCGGCCAGCCGGTGCGTCTGCGTCCTCACCGGCCACGGCCTCAAGGACCCCGGCCACGCCATCCCCAGGGGGTACAGCATCCCCATCGTCGAGGCGAGCGTCAAGGCGGTGGCCGACGCGCTGGGGTGGTAGCGCGGCAGCAAAAACCGGCGGACTGACTGACGGCGGCCCTGGTGGCCGCCGTCAGTCGTTTGGGAGGCCGGCGCGCGATCGCAAAAGACAGCCGCGGCAGGTACTACACGGGATCGACGGAACCGGCCATCCTGGCCTGGAATGCGGACGGAGGTGCTGGCCGCCGTGGTCCTCGACTCGCTTCCCATGCGGAACGCTCCGCCCATGTACCCGATTCCGGGTACGGGTCGTGAAACCGTTCGTGTCGTGAGCGATCCGACCGGGTGGACGGCGCTGCCGATCTACGAGCTGCATCTGGTGAGGAACGACGACTGACCCGGTCACGTCCGGATCGTGTAGTTGCCGGGCCTCGGCAATCGCCTTCCGCGACGCGTAGCTCCGGGACGTGTGCTGCCGCCCGGCCGGCGAGCGGTTGTCCCGCTGTCGGAATCCACGCGTACCCAGCCAGCCCCGTCCCAACGCTGTTCCGGTGTTCCGAGCCCCCGCGGGAGGCACCTGCTCCAGCCGATAGAGGCTCAGCGCCTGCACGCCATACGGGTCAGTGGCGATGGCCGCCAGGCGCCGGCCGCGTAACGCGGCGATCTCCTGATTCCGCGGGAGCTCGATCGCCCCCGCACTCCACGCGGGCGGTCATTCCGTTCAGCCTCCTCCCCCTTTCCTGGAGTCCGGGCAGCGCGGACCCGACCGGGAGCCCCCCCGCGATGGGGGGCGACCCGGGCGTTGTCCGCCACGCACTCTCCCGCTCTGCGGGGCGCGCGCCCCAGCGCTGCGCCTTCAATCGACCGGGCCCATGCTGGCGACCGGTATAGCGCCCGTTGTACCGTTTATGATCGACACGGCCCGTCATGCTACAAACATAGTTGCACGTCAAGCAGTCTGGTCACCGTCGCGGTGCGGCACCACCCGGGATTGACTCCATTGCGTGAGCTTATATGATTACATAGTCATGTAATGGCCGGCGGCGGGGATGAGCGTGCGGTGGCGACAACACGCTGCAGGGCGGCTGTCGCCACCACGCCGGCGGGATGGCGATTGATCCGCGGGACGCGACTCGGAGCGGGCTCGCGGCGCCGTGGATCTTGCTTGAGCCGGATCCACGGTGTCGTCGACGGTAGGTGCCCGTGGTCCGGGGGGAGGCGCGACAATGATCGTGCGACGCTTTTATGACGAAGGCCTGGCGCAGGCCAGCTATCTGATCGGGTGCGCCGAGACCGGCGAGGCGGTGGTGGTGGACCCGAACCGGGACGTCGACCAGTACCTGGACGCGGCGGAGGCAGAGGGGTTGCGCGTCACGCACGTGACCGAAACGCACATCCACGCCGATTTCGTGTCCGGGCTGCGGGAGCTGGCGCACCGCACCGGCGCGCGGATCTACCTCTCCGCGGAGGGCGGCGAGGAGTGGCAGTACGGGTTCGGCGACGACGAGGAGACCGGCGCGGCGGAGCGCGTCCTCCTCCGGGATGGTGACGAGTTCCGGGTCGGGCACGTCCGGCTCAGAGCCGTCCACACTCCGGGGCACACCCCTGAGCACCTCACCTTCCTCGTCACCGATGGCGCGGCGGCGGACGAGCACATAGCGGCGCTGACCGGCGATTTCCTCTTCGTCGGCGACGTGGGCCGACCCGACCTGCTGGAAAAGGCTGCGGGCGTGGCCGGCACCATGGAACCCGGCGCGCGCCAGCTCTTCCGCAGCCTCCGTCGCTTCCTCGAAACGTACCCGGACTGGCTCCAGGTCTGGCCGGGGCACGGCGCCGGGAGCGCGTGCGGCAAGTCCATTGGCGCGGTGCCGCAGAGCACGATCGGCTACGAGCGCCGCTTCAACTGGGCGCTCCATTACGAAGACGAGGACGAGTTCGTGCGCGCCGTGCTGGAGGGTCAGCCGGAGCCGCCGAAATACTTCGCCGAGATGAAGCGGATCAACCGCGTCGGCCCGCGCATCCTGAACGGCCTCCCCGTGCCGGAACGGCAAGCGGCGCAGCGTCTCCCGGCCGTCCTCGACGTGGGCGAGCCGGTGGTCGACATCCGGCCGGCGAGGTCTTTCGGCGCTGGCCATATCCCCGGCACCATCAACATCCCGCTCGACCGGTCGTTCACGACCTGGGCCGGGTGGTTCATCCCGTACGACAGCGATTTCCACCTGCTGGCCGACGATGAGCGCTCGGTCGTCGAAGCGGTCCGGGCTCTGGCGCTCATCGGCCTCGACAGAGTGGCCGGCTGGTTCGACACCGGGGCGCTCAACCACTGGCATGAGAGCGGACGGGGCGATCTCCAGAGCGTGCCGCGCATCGGAGTGGACCAGCTTCGCCCTCATCTGACCTCCGCTGACTTCGCGCTGGTCGATGTTCGGGGCGAGTCGGAGTGGTTGGCGGGCCACCTGCCGGGCGCGAGGAACATCCCGCTCGGCTATCTCCCGGACCACCTCGGCGAGCTCCCCCGCGACCGGGACGTCGTCGTGTACTGCGAAACCGGAGCGCGCAGCGCCATCGCCGTGGGGTTGCTCCAGGCGGCGGGCTTCGAAAATGTCGCGCACGTAAAGGGCGGTCTGGCTGCGGTGCGCGCCGCGGCCACAGGCGCGGAGGCCGCGTGATGCGGCACTTCACTGACGAAGCGCTCCACCTCGTCGCGGAGCGGTTCAAGGCGCTCGCCGAGCCGATGCGGCTGCGGATCCTGAACGCGCTCCGCGACGGCGAGCTGACCGTTTCCGAGCTGGTCGAGCGCACCGGCGCCACGCAGGCCAACATCTCCCGGCACCTCGCCCTGCTCCACAGCCACGGCATGGTCGCACGCCGCAAGGAGGGGCTGCACGTCTATTACCGCATCTCCGACCCCGTCGTATTCGAGCTGTGCGAGACGATCTGCGCGCGACTGGAGAGAGAATTCGAAAACGTGCGGAGGACGCTGGGGGACAGGGGCTGATGCGGGAAGGCGGATCGGTGGAGCGCACTCGCCCGGGCCGCGCCTCTGCATGCCGCCGGATTGGAAACAGGGGAATTCCTGCCGTTCCAGCATTGGATTAGATAGGCAAGCCGCCATTCCGTCGCGGCTTTCCACTCGAGGCGGGAAGATAGCG
>DATMSC010000678.1:0-4353 GCA_035565595.1 Longimicrobiales bacterium
AGGCTGAAGCGGCCGCGGCACCCGCTGTTCAGAAACTCCAGCGGATTCCAAGGACGGGGACGGCCCCGAGACGCGCGAGCGGGCGGGGCTCCGCGTCGACGCCGCGGTCGTAATAGTAGAACATGGCGTCGCGGTGGCTCAGCGCGTTGACCAGCTTCGCGTAGGGCGCAACGGTGATCCGCCGGCTCAGCCGGTGTGTGGTCCAGCGCGCTGACAGTTCCGCGTCGAGGCGGAAGTACGGCCGCTCGGTCGAATCGGTCGGCGTTACCTGTGCTCCTAAGTCTTCAGGGTCGGTGACTGCCGCCGACGCCACACCGCGGGTGCCGTGCTCGAGCACGATGGAAGTGACGGGTAGCCCGTGGCCAAACGCGGCATTCACACGCAGGTTCATCGGGCCCCATGCCGCGCCTATGCTCGCCGTCGCGAGGTGTCTAACGAGGGGCACGGCGCTGGTGTCCGACGCGGAGGGCTCGATGGCGAGTGAATATCCCAGAGCCGCCGACAGCCCATTCCGATCGTAGCTCCAGGTCACGTCCACGCCGGGCGTCACGCGGTGCTTCGCTCCGGGACCTGGCTCATGATGTCGCACGTAGACGATCGCCGAGATGGAGCTCGGCTCGCCGCTCCGGACCACGGAGAATTCGACCTGGTTGGCATACGCCACCTCCGCGATGGCGCGAAGGATTTCGCTCGACGTCTGATTCAGCGTGATCTGGACTTCCGCGGGCGAAATGGAAACGGCGGCGAACGGCTGTGAGTACCGTCCGGCCGCCAGTGTCACGGCCGTGCGCTGGCCGAGCATGGTCGTCACCGAAGCTCTCGGCAACGCGTCCCATCGCTGGGTTTCTGGCCTGTACGCCACGCGGAGTCCGGCCTGTGCCGAAAACGTCGCCGACGGCCGCCAGTTGAAATCGGTGTAACCCGCCAACGCTGCCGTAGTCGTACCGAAACACGGTAGACCCTGGATACACGACACCGCCTGGTCGTACTCGACGGTGAACGGAGCGCTGTCGGCGTGACTCATGCGGTCGAAATAGAGGTGCTCGAACTCCAGCCCGAACAACCCCGACGTACGCGAACCCGTCCAGTGCCGTTCCCCGGAAGCCGAGCGGCGTTCCACGGTAGCGACCATGTGCCCTCCGGGCGCGGAGAGCAGCGGCAAATCGGCAACACCGCGACTGAAGGTGCCACCAAGGGTGTAGAACGACGGCCCGCTCCTGTCGCGCCACCCCAGGCTGAACGCGAGGTTGTTCCAGGACGCGTCGTCGACGTCCTGGTCGCGTGGAAGCTCGATCCGCTCGCGCGTGGCCACGGCCGTCAGCCGTACCGTGCCGGACTGCCCGATCCCACTGTTGGCCCGTACCAGGAGGTCGGCGTACCCGTAGCCGTACGGGCCATCCATCATGAAGTCGACGATCTCGGAGTTCACCCGGCGGGCGCCGATCATGACGCCGGCGCGGCTGGAGAGCGGCGCCTCGAACAGGATACGCGTCGTGATCGGATCGAACTCACCGGAGGTAGTCAACGCCTGGCTCTCGGCCCTCCGGGTGACGTAATCCATGATGTACGACGCACCTCCGTCGTACCGGCTGGAGCTGCCGCCGCTGCGGAGCGCAGCCGATTGCATGAGATCCGGGTCGAGCGCCGCCATGAGACCGCCCATGTGCAGCGGCGCGATGAGCGTTGCGCCATCGACGAAAACCCGCCCCCGGTCGGTACCGCTCCCCCAGAGATAGAGCACGTGATCGTACTGGCCGCCAGAGTCGTCGGGACCACCACCGTCATTCCTGGGACCGGCCGCAACCATGTCGGAGAGGGGGCTGGCCGAACGTGGTGTCAGCCGGTTGGCGTAGGTGTTCGCAAGCGATCGCGGGGGCTGTAGCTCGGGAGCCGGGTCGCCGCTGCCCGGCGCGGGAACACGCAGCGCGCGGGCGACGATGGGAGCCATTTCGACCGGCCTGACCGCCAGCGTCACGTCCACGTGCAGCGAGCGTTCCGTGGAGAGGACGACCCGGATGTCCGCCGATTCGTAGCCGGGGTGGATTACCTGGATGCGATAGTCACCCGCGGCGACGTCGGTGAACTCGTAGTCGCCTGTGATGGATGTGCGGGTTACGCGCGATGTCCCGTCGCCGGTGAGTCGCACCTCGGCGCCGATGACGGCGACTTCCGTGCTCGCATCGATAACCCGCCCGTGGACCTTGCCATCCGCCAGCGGGTTGAGCACGAGGAGGAGAGCGAGGACGGGATTCAGCATGGCGTTCGCCGATCCCGGCTTCAGTCGCCGGATTCGAGGACTAGCCCGTCGCCCGTTGCCGCGGCCGGAGTCACCTCGCCGAACGCGGCGCGCGCGACCACCCGATCACCGACCATGATCGTACTGCTCTCGACGCCTCTCGGCAACTCCACCCGGACATGCGTGATGACACCGCCGAGGTCCGCGCGCACCAGACCATCACGCGCCTGGAACCTGGCCTCACCATCGCCGCGAACTTCGACCAGGACCTCGCCGGCGTCGACCGGATCGATGACCAGGCGCGTGCCCGGCACGCTATTCGTGAGAACGACGGTGATCTCGCCGTTGGCCGGACTCACGGCGACGGCCGCCGCGGCAGGAGTGGATGCGGCTTCCGCCACTGTCGGCTGGGCAGGCTCCGGCTTGTCGAACAACCGCAACCCGGGAATGCCCACGACGGCCGCGGACGCGCCCGCCACCGCGATGAACGTGATCCCGGCAGCCCAGCGCAGCGCGGTGAACGACCAGCGCCGACCCGGCGCCTCCCGCTCGTGGCCTGGCGCGGCGCCCCCCTTCACCACACGCAGTCTCGGCTGCTGCTCGCCGCCCTCCGTACCGCCCCCCGCGTGAGCCGTGTGACGGGCTGCCTCGGACATTGCCCGGTCCAGCGATTCCCGCAACCAGGGGCTGTCCGCCCGCCAGCGACCCGGCTCCGCGAGGTCCAGAGCGTTCAATCCGCTCGTGAGGATCTGACTCTCCTGCCGCAGTCTCGCGAGCATTGTGACGCAGGCGTCGCACCGGGCCAGGTGCCGCTCGATCTCGGCACGCTCGGCGTCCGTCGACTCCAGGTCGAGATATGCCAGCAGTGACTCTTCAGTGGGATGCTTCATCTCGGAACTCCGCGCGGTAAGCGGCCTCGAACTTCGCGAGGGCGCGCCTCGCCAGGGTGGACACGGATTCGGGCTTCACGCCGATCACGTCGGCGATCTCCCAGTATTTGAAACCGGACTCGCGCATGAGCAGCAACTCGCGGTCCCGGAACGGAATACGGTCCAGCGCCGCCCGAACCCGACGGATCGTCTCGTGACGTTCCCATTCGGACTCGGGTGTGACGTGAGTTTCGGTTTCCGGTGTGGGCGTCAGCCGCTTGGCCGTTTCGGCCCGGCGAGCGCCGTCGCGCACGAGATTCGTCGCGACCCGGAACAGCCACGCGCGCGGGTTGTCCAGCTCCCGCTCCTCGCGGAGCCTGAGTAGCCGAAGGATGGCTTCCTGGGCGACATCTTCGGCCAGGTCCACGTCGCCGGTCAGCCGATGGACGTACCGAAGCAGCTCCCGCTGCCAGCGCAGCAGGGATTTCTCATCCACGTGGAGAGTCGTTCCTGCCGATCGATCGGTTTGTGTGGTCATCGCCCTGTCGCGCGGGGCGCGGAGAACAGCAACGTTGGCCATGGCTACGGCACCACCCTGATCGTGGCCTCGGCGGCGACGGTCGTCTGCCTGACCACGTCGGCCTGACTGGCACGTCGTCCGCGCACGCGCAGCACCCAGGCGCCCGGTTCATCGAGCGTCAGCACCACGCGGTGCGGGAGGTATTGGATCACGCGGGTGCACAGCTCAGCGCCCGAGTGCCGGTCGTAAGGCAGGATCTCGATTTCGCCCGCCGAGACGCGGACCTCATGGCCATCGGCGCTCCAGCAGCCATCAGGGCCAATGGTATACACCGTGACCACGAACGATTTCCCCGCGCGTACGAACTCGGGAGCCTCGATCACGACCGGCGGCGTGACCACGCTATCGCCGTCCGGCAACCCGTTGTCCCAGTTCAGCGACTGATCCCGGCTGACACGCTGCGCCGAGGCCAGTGCCGTGTAGCCTGCGGGCTCGAACTGAAGGATCCCGAGCTCCCGCCACACCCATTCCGACCGCGCCAACGGACCCATCATGTCCGTACAGGCCGAAGCCAGTATCGAGAATAGCGCCGCGGCCGCGAATGCCATATGCCGAGCCGGGAATCGCGCGCCGGAATGCCGCGCGCCCGTCCGGGTCAGGCGCGCTCCGGCCGCGCCTTTCCTGGAGCCGCGCTCGCTCGCCGAATCCGTGTAACCCTCTATCGAGTA
>DATMSC010000679.1:0-6663 GCA_035565595.1 Longimicrobiales bacterium
GAACCGGCGCGCCTTCATCCCCATCACTACCCATCAGAGTCGCACCACGGGGGGTGACGAGGTCGCGACGATAACGATCGCCATCGACGATCCGGGCGAACGCGCGGCCGTCGAGGCGCGCGTCGCCGCCACGCTCCTCGCCAGACACGGCGTTCGGGATTTCACCATCGGAGGGCGCTACGACTCGGCCGAAGAGGGGATGGAGTACTACTTCGTCTTCAACGTGATCTTTCTCATGGTCGGCGTGATCGCGCTCCTCGCCGGCGGCGTCGTGATCACGAACGTGCTCCTCGCTTCCGTGGTGGAGAAGACCCGGGAGATCGGAACGCGCATGGCGGTCGGCGCCTCAGCCGGCGACGTGTTCGCTCATTACCTCGTGCAGGCGGTGCTCATTACGGGGACAGGCGGCGCGGCCGGCGTCCTGCTGGCGCTGTCGCTGACCTCGACCATGCGCGCGCTCATGCAGTTTCCCGCGGACGTCACGCCGCTGATTGCTCTCGCCGGCCTCGCCACCGCCACATTCGTCGGGCTCGCTGCGGGTGTGTACCCCGCGTACCGGGCGGCAAGGCTGGATCCGGTGGAAGCGTTGAGGTACGAGTGAGGCGCAAACGTCGAAGCGGCATAGGGCCAGGGCTGGGGCTAAGGCTGTGGCCAGTTCCGGTGGGGTTCGGGTTTGCGGCGCGAGGTGACTGCCCCGTGCGTTCGATTTCCCAGCCCGGAGGGCGGACCATCGGTGAAGCTGTCCCTGAGGCAGGAAGGGTGGACCTGTGCGTCCGCCCCTCGCCGGACCTGCCGATGATCCCGGGGACGGCCTGCACCCCGGCGCGCGGATACCCGTCGGCAGTGCCCGCGAAGTCTCCTGGTTCCAGCATTCTTCCATCGGCGACGACGCCCATTGGCTCTGGCCTCGGCCCCAGCCCTGGCCCTATGGCGTTCCAAGGGGTTCTGTGCTGACCGAATTGGTTGACCTGGCCACCGAGGGCTGGCGGAGGGTGGTCGCGCACAAGGTGCGCTCGCTCCTGACACTCTCCGGCCTCGTGCTCGGCGTATCCGCCCTCATCGCCATGTTCAGTTTCGTGGGCGCGGTCAAGACCATGGTCCAGAAGGACCTGGTGGGGCTGATGCCGTACCGCACCCTGGAATTCGTGAACCAGTCGGTGGACGCGAGTACTGCGGCGAACCGGGTCTCCCCCGGGCTGCGGATCGACGACGTCGTCGCGCTCGAAGGGATTCCAGGGGCGGTGCGGGTGCACGCGCTGCGCGGAGCCAACGTGTGGACGACCGGGCCTGCCGGGAGTTTCCGGTTCAACGTCCAGGCGGTCACTCCCGGATTCCTCTGGGATTTCCGCATGGCGATCGAGCGCGGACGGGAGTTGACCGACCTCGACATCGTCCAGCGACACCGCGTAGCCGTGCTCGGCCGGGCGGCGGCGGATCGCCTGTTCCAGGACCAGGATCCGCTGGGGCGCGAGATACGCATCGGGACGCACCGCTACACGGTCGTGGGCATCGTGCGCGCGCCCGAACCGCAGATCGTGCCCGTCGGCGACCAGGGGTGGCGCGAGGACCGCATCTACATCCCGGTGACCACGCTCCTCGGATATCAGACCGGCGGGCGAACCGTGTCGTCGATCTGGATCACCGCCGCCGACTACGTAGACACCGGACCCATCCTCGCCGACGCCGAGCGCCGGCTGACCTACCTGCACCGCAACGTTCCGGACTTCCGGACCACCGACTACGGCGCGATCGAATTCGCCGAGATCAGCGAGCTGGTGGATCAGATCATGACCGGGTGGAACATCGCTATGGGCGGCATTGCGCTCGTCTCGCTGCTGGTTGGCGGGATCGGCCTGTTCAGCGTGCTCCTCATCTCCGTCCGCGAACGCGTGCGCGAAATCGGCGTGCGGCAGGCCGTCGGCGCGTCAGACATCGATGTGCGCCGTGAGTTCCTCGCCGAGTCGATGACGTTGGCTGTGGCCGGCGCCGTCATCGGCACCGCGGGCGGTGCTGCCGTATGCGTGGTGGCCGAGAGCATTGCGCGATATTTCGGATGGACGTGGAGCGTGCCGGTTTCGCCGCTCGGCGTGCTGCTCGGCACCGGTTTCGCCCTCGTCACCGGACTCCTCTTCGGCTTGTATCCCGCCAGACGCGCCGCATCCCTCGATCCGGTGGAGGCCATCTCCGGTTGACGCTGACGTGCGCTCCACTCTCCGGGGAAAAGTGTGTCGGGCGATTCTATCTGGGCCGATAGAGTTCGCGCCGCCCTCGCCGGGCGGTGCACCCCCTGTGGATCTCCACGGTACTCGAGAGTGTTACGTTGGTACTGCGCGGCGGCGGTCAACGATCGCGGCCCGTCGCGCGTCTACCCGGGTAGCTGGCCGTCGGACGACGGCGTCGTGTCGAACCATCAGGAGTAGAAAAGGGCATGCGCAGTTTCGCAGGATCGTGGGGGGCGGTTGCGGTGCCGGCCCGGGGCGGAAAGGTGAAGATGCTGGCCGGCGTGGTCGTGGCCGTGGTTGCGCTCGCGGCGGCGGCGTGTACCGATCCGCACACTCCGCTCACCTTCGCGAAGATAGAGATCGATGGCGGTAACAATCAGACCGGGAAGGTCTGCACGGCGCTGCCGCAGCAGCTCGTCGTGAGCGCCTGGGACCAGTTCGGGAACCCGCTCCCCGGCGCGCTGATCCGGTTCGAGGCCCAGGAGGGCACCGTGTCGCCGGCAACGGCTCTGGCCGGTGCCGACGGGCGCGTCCGGGTCGAATACACGCTCGGTTCCACGCCCGGACCCGTGACGGTGCGGGCCCTCGCCTGGAACGACCAGTACCGCGTCGACTTCGAGTTCACCGCGGAGCCCGATCCTCCGCTGGAGTTCCGGAGGACGAGCGGACACAACCAGCGCGGCCCGATCGGGACCGCCCTGGCCAATCCGCTGGTGGCGCGCGTGACGGATGCGTGCGGTGAACCGGTGTCCGACTTCGTGGTGCAGTGGACGACAACGGGTGGAGTCCTCGGGAGCGCCGAGTCGAGCACCGACGAGGAGGGCTTCGCCAGCAACACGCTGACACTGCCGGCGCAGCCGGGGCAGCTGACCATCACGGCGACCGCGACCGGGATCGGCTCCGTCACCTTCACCGCCACCGCAGACGAGCCCGACGACGAGGACTGAGCCGCGGTCTCGCGCGAACGCACCCGGCTGGCTCGCGGCCGGCCGGGCCCGGCCCTGACAACCGTGCGGTGATCGCGAAGGCGGGGCGCCGGTCTCCGGCGTACCTGCCCGCCACCGCGGCCAGCATTCCCCGCCACACAACCTGCCTGGCCCGGCGCAGGCTGGACCGGCCTCCGCACCCCGGCACCCACGCCGGGCTTGAGATTCGACGGGCGCTTGGGTACATTAAAAGGCTCCCGTATCGTGGGATGTCGTAAGGTCGGGCAGGATGTTCGAAGAGCTCTCGGAAAAGCTGGATAGCGTACTCGGCCGGTTCCGGCAGCGAGGCGTGCTCACCGAGCCCATGATCAAGGATGGGCTCCGCGAGATCCGCCGGGTGCTGCTCGAGGCCGACGTCGACTACCGGCTGACGCGGGAGTTCCTGGCCCGGGTCGAGGAGCAGGCGAAGGGCGAGAAGGTCGTCAAGTCGATCTCGCCCGGACAGCAGGTGGTCAAGATCGTCCACGACGAGCTTGTCGCGCTGCTGGGCGAGACGCCGGAAGGGCTGAAGATCGCGCCGGTCCCGCCGACGGTGGTGATGCTGGTCGGTCTCCAGGGTTCCGGTAAGACGACAACGGCGGCGAAGCTGGCCCGCCGGCTCGACCGCGAGGGTCGGCAGCCGCTCCTTGCTGCGCTGGACGTGTACCGTCCCGCGGCCATCGACCAGCTCGAAACGCTCGGCCGCCGGGTCTCGGTTCCCGTCTTCGCGGACCGTGGCGAAAAGGACGTGGTCAAGCTCGCGGAGCGGGCGCTGGCTCAGGCGAGGTCAGGGCGGCACCGCGCGCTGATCCTCGACACGGCCGGCCGGCTCCAGATCGACGACGCGCTCATGCGCGAGCTGGTCCGCGTCAGGGATACCGTCAAGCCGACGGAGGTCCTGCTGGTCGCGGACGGTATGACCGGGCAGGAAGCGGTACGGATCGCGACCGGGTTCCACGAGGCGGTCGGCCTGACCGGCGTGATCCTGACCAAGATGGACGGCGACGCCCGGGGTGGCGCGGCGCTGTCGATCCGCGGCGCGGCCGGCGTGCCGATCAAGTTCATGGGCGTCGGCGAGCGTCCGGAGGCGCTCGAGCCGTTCGATCCTCGCCGGTTGGCGGACCGGATCCTCCAGAAAGGGGATGTGGTCGGCCTGGTCGAGCGGGCGCAGCAGGCTTTCGACGAAGACGAAGCCGCCCGTCTCGAACGAAAGATCGCCAGGGAAGGGAAGTTCGATCTCGAGGACTTCCTCGTGGCGATGAATCAGCTCCAGAAGCTGGGGCCGCTGGAAGGGCTGCTCAAGATGGTGCCCGGGATCAACCACAAGGCGCTGAAGCAGGCGAAGGTGGATCCCAAGCGGCTGAAGCACATGGAGGCGATCATCCTGTCGATGACGCCGCAGGAGCGGCGTCGGCCGGAGATCCTGAACGGGTCGCGTCGGGCGCGCATTGCGCGCGGCTCGGGGAGGCCGGTCCAGGAAGTGAATCGGCTCATGTCGCAGTTCAAGGACATGCAGAAGCTGATGAAGCAGATGCGCAAGCTGGGGCTGGGCACCGGCGGCCGGATGCCGCGGTTGCCCCGCATGTTCTGACACCCGAGCGGGGGCGCGGACGACGCCGTGCCCGACTGGCGTCGTCGATGGTGCCGAGACGGCGAAGCGAACCTTTCAAAACCCGGTAGATCATGCCCGTCAGGATCCGACTCCGGCGCATCGGCCGGAAGAAGCAGCCCTACTACCGCCTGGTGGTAGCCGAGAAGCACTCGCCGCGCGACGGCGCGTACATCGACCAGGTGGGTTACTACAACCCGCGGTCGCAGCCTGCGGAGCTCCAGATCGATCTGGCGAAGGTCGACGAGTGGCTGGCCCGCGGCGCCGAGCTCTCCGAATCCGCCGCCTCGCTGGTGAAGAAGGCGAGGCGCGGTGGCGACGCGAAGGTCGCGCTCCGCGAGGCCGGGAAGCAGGCGGCACCGGCGGTGGCCGCGGCACCCGCGCCTGCGCCGGCGAAGAAGGCGGCGGCAGAGCCGGTCGAGGCCGCCTCGGCGGCGCCCGAGCCCGAGGCTGCGGAGCCGGTGGAAGCGGCTGGTGGTGAGGCGGCGGAGGGCGCCGCGCCAGAGGAGCCGGAAGCCGGCGCCTGAGCCGGTTCGCAGGTGGCGTCGCCCATGAGCGGCGCCACATCCGACGTCAGCCGTGCGTGCGGGAGGGGGTGACGCGATGGACGCCCTGGTCGTGGGCCATGTGACGAAGCCGCACGGTACGCGTGGCGAGGTTTTCGTCTGGCCGCTTACCGACCGGCCGGAAGAGGTGTTCGCGCCCGACCGCCAGCTCATCGTGGGCGACGAGCAGGGCAACGCAGTGTCGGGTGAGCCGGAGCTCGAGATCGAGCGTGTCCGACCGTTCAAACGCGGGCTGCTGGTGAAGTTCCGCGGGTTGGCGGACCGGAACGCCGTCGAATTCCTGGCGCAGCGGTATCTGCTCGCCCCGATGGAGGCGCTGGCGCCGCTCGATGAGGACGAGGTCTTCTACCATCAGCTCCTCGGCATGGAGGTGGTCACGGTCGAGGGTGAGGTCGTCGGGCGGGTTCGGGAAGTCTACGAGACGGAGCCGACGCACCTGCTCGAGGTGGAGGGCGCGGAGAAGCGGCTGCACCTGATCCCGTTCGCCGAGCGGATCGTGCGGGAGATCGACGTGGACGGTGGCAGGATGGTGATCGAGCCGCCGGCCGGGTTGCTGGACATCTGAAGCTGCGCGCCTCCGGGCCGAGCGAGCCGTGCGGATCAACTTCGTGACGATCTTCCCGGAATTCTTCCGGGTACCGCTGTCGCTCAGTATCCCGGGTCGGGCGGCGCGGCAGGGTCTGGTGACGTACAACATCGTGGACCTGCGTGAGTTCGCTCACGACAGGCACCGCACGGTAGACGACTATCCCTTTGGCGGAGGCGCCGGGATGGTCATGAAGCCGGAGCCGTTCTTCGAAGCGGTCGACGCCCTAGGCCCCCGGGGGCCGATTCTCCTGATGTCGGCGAGGGGCCGGGTCTTCGATCACGAGACGGCCGTTCGGCTTTCGATCGCGGAGGAGCTGACATTTCTCTGCGGTCACTACAAGGATGTGGATCAGCGGGTGGCGGACGGGCTCGCCACCGAAGAGCTGTCGCTCGGCGATTTCGTGTTGAGCGGCGGAGAGTTTGCGGCACTGGCGATGGCCGACGCGATTGTCCGTCTGCTGCCGGGGGCCATGACCCGACACGAGTCGGCCGCGGCGGACTCCTTCTACGATGACGGGCTGCTCAGCCCGCCTTCGTACACCAGGCCGGCGGAGTACCGCGGAATGGCGGTACCCGAAGTGCTGCTGACGGGTGACCATGCGCGGATCGCCGAGTGGCGCCGCAGTGAGTCGGAGCGGCTCACGCGCGAGCGCCGGCCGGATCTGTGGGAGCGGTATCTTCGGACACACGGAGCGGATGCGGATCCCGGCGGA
>DATMSC010000680.1:0-1796 GCA_035565595.1 Longimicrobiales bacterium
TGGAACGCGCTCGCGGCGGAGATCGAGCGGGTTCACCGGGAGCTCGGTGGTGCGGGACTGCGCTTCGCCGATGTCGCGGCGCGATTCTCCGACCCCACGCTCGCCGGTGACGCCTCCGGCATCTTCGCGGGGTTCGACGACGGCGCCCGGTGGACCGCGCTGGCGTACGTCCAGCGGGAATACGAGGCGACGCTCGAGGCTGTTGGCCGGGCGGACGCTGAGCTGGCGAGGATGGACGCGCTCCGCGCTGGCGCGATCGCGGCGGAGCACCCCGTCTGGCTCGTCGGCGTTTCGGAGATGCCGCCAGTCACGCACGCGCTGGTGCGCGCCGCGGCCGCCCACGGCACGCCGATCCACGCGCTCGTTCACGCCCCGGCGGAGCGCGCCGGCGACTTCGACGCGGAAGGCTGCATCCGCTCTGACGTATGGGCCATTGCGCCCGTTCCGCTCGGGGACGAGCAGCTCGCGATCCGGGACAGCCCGGCGGACCAGGCCGGGCACGTCGTCGGCCTGCTCGCCGGTCTCGACGGCGCGTGGCCCGCGGACCAGATCTCGGTCGCGGTGCCCGACGCCGAGCTAGTCCCGTACCTGGAGCAGGCGCTCGGGAGTGCCGGCGTGCCGGTGCGCTACGCCGCCGGCCGTGCGATATCCCGCACCGGGCCGTACCGCCTCCTGGAAGCTATGGCGGAATACCTCGCCGGGGAGCGGTTCGACGCCTTCACGACGCTGCTCCGGCATCCGGACGTGGCTGCGTGGCTGCGTCGACACGGCGAGTCGGCGGCGGGCGCGCCCGTCGACCCGGATGCGAGCATAGCCGACGCCGACGCGTATCACACCGAGCGGCTCCCGGCGAGGTTCAGCCCGCCGCGTCGCCGGACACAGGGTGCTCGCCGGCCAGTGGAGCGCGCGCGGGATGCGCTGATCGGACCCGGGGAAACGGCGCTGCTCGCGCCCCTGCGTGGTGGGAAGCGGTCTCTCGCGGAGTGGTCGCCGCTGGTGCTCGACGTACTCGTTCGAGCGTACGGTGACCGCCCTCTCATCCGCGACCGGCCCGGCGACCGACCGATCCTGGAGGCGTGTGAACGCATTCGCGACGTCGCCGCCGGTTACCACCGGCTCCCCCAGCCGCTCGACGAGGAGTGCGACGCGGCCACCGCGATACGGCTGATCCTGGCCGACGTCGCGCGGCTGGATGTACCGCCGGCCCCGGACGCCGCGGCCGTCGAGCTGCTCGGCTGGCTCGAGCTGCACCTCGACGACGCGCCCGTGAAGGTCGTCACCGGATTCAACGAGCCATTCCTCCCCGAATCCGCGCATGGTGACGCGCTGCTCCCCGACCGGCTTCGCGGTGCGCTCGGTCTGGTGGACAACCGCGGGCGCCGGGCGCGCGATGCGTATCGGCTCACCGCGCTCCTCCATTCGACCGCGGTCACGCACGTGGTGGCGGGGCGGCGCGATGCGCGCGGCGATCCGCTTCGCCCGAGCCGCCTGATGCTGGCGCTCGAAGGCCGTCCGCTCGCCGAACGCGTGCGCCGGTTCTACGGCGAGGCGCCGGGTGAAACATTACCGGCGGGCGCCGCCCCCGCCCTCGTCGCCGCAGGCACGCCGCCAGCGCCGGCCGTGTCGGCGTTCGTGTTGCCGCCGGAGCCGACGATCGTGCTTCCCTCGCCGGTCCGGCGCCTGAACGTCTCGGCGTTCCGCGCGCTGCTCCGCGATCCGTACATGTTCGCGCTCGAATACGTCTACGGTCTCGAGACGGTGGACGACTCCGCCCGCGAGCTGGACCCCCTCGGTTT
>DATMSC010000681.1:0-3875 GCA_035565595.1 Longimicrobiales bacterium
CGAGCTGTGGCGAAACGCCTGGGGAGGAGGAGCCAGTGCCGGCGGATTCTTTTGAGGAGCTCTACGAATGGGTCCGGGGCCGCTTCTTCGGGAAGTACCGCGGCACGGTCACGGACAACGCGGACCCGGCGCAGCGCGGGAGGGTGAAGGTGCGCGTCCCGGCCGTCCTGGGAGATGTCGAAGCGTGGGCGATGCCGTGCGTGCCGTACGCGGGCGACGGTGTCGGATTCTACGCCATTCCGGAGCCGGGCACCGGCGTTTGGGTCGAGTTCGAAGCCGGCGACCCGTCCTTCCCCATCTGGAGCGGCTGTTTCTGGGGAACCGGCGAGCTGCCCGATCTCCCGGACGCGACGGTCAAGGTCTGGCGCACGGAGAAGCTGACCATCCGTCTCGACGACGGGGCCGACGAGCTGCGCGCCGAATCCACCAGCGGCTCCACGGTCACCATCTCGACGACGGTCCTGAGCAAGAGCGGCGACGCATCGCACGAGGTCGGCAGCGGGTCGGTCGTGAGCAAGACCATGAATGGCACCGCCGAGCTCGGCCCGGCGACCTTCACGGTGAACGGCGGCGCGCTGGAGGTGAGTTGATGGGCCATTCCCTGACGGTCGACTCGGCGCTCTCCTGCCCGCACGGCGGCACCGTCCGCGTCTCGACCAGCAACACCAGCGTCCGCGCGGGCGGCAGCTTCGCTGCTACCGCGTCAGACGCGTGGACCATTACCGGCTGCCCGTTCCAGATACCGGCGACGCCACCGATCCCCAGCCCCTGTGTCCAGGTGATCTGGGTCGTGCCGAACATGCGGGTACGGATCGCGGGGTCGCCCGCCCTGAGTCGGGACAGCGTCGGCATCTGTTTGAGCGGCACCGGCATCCCGCAAGGCACCGTCGTCGTGTCCAACACCCAGACTTCCGTCCAGAGCCAGTGAGGCGCGCGTGAGCGAACCGATCACCTCGATCCGATACCCGTTCGCCGTGGACGCCGGGCTGGGCTCGCTGGCCGTCGAGTCCAGCTACGAGGCCCACGTCCGCCAGCTCATGCTCCAGGTGCTCTTCACCAATCCGGGCGAGCGGGTCAACCGGCCGGACTTCGGCTGTGGCATCCGCCGGATGGTCTTCGCGCCGAACGCCGAGATCTCCGCCAGCCTCGCGCAGGTCACCGTCTACCAGGCGCTCGAACGCTGGCTCGGCGATGTGATCCGCGTGCAGCGGGTCGAGGTCGAGGCGAACCACGAGGTCCTGAACATTTCCATCGCCTACGTGATCCTCGCCCGGCAGCTCCACAGGTACCTGAACATCGAGGTCACGCTCTGATGGCCGGACCGGACCGCCTCCAGCTCTTGCTCGGCCAGTCGGCGCTGACGGGACTCGATTTCGTTTCGGTCTCCGGGAACCAGCGCGAGCTGGACGTGCACTTCCTCAGGCCGCCCGGCACGCTGGACACGCCACTGGTCGGAGATGTAACCGCGGACCAGGTCGTGATCCGCCGCAAGGACGTGACCGACGGGCCACCGCATCCCGTAAGCGGCGTGAGCTGGGTCGTCGTCGAGGGGCGGGACGTGCTCCGCGTCGAGGTCCCCTTCCCCGGCGGTTTCGAGCTGTACACGCTCCGAATCGACGACGCGCGCATCGACCCGTTCTTCAACGACATCACCTTCAGCTTCAAGGCGTCGTGCCCGTCCGACCTGGACTGCAGGCACCGCCCGGGGCCGTGCCCCACCGATCCCGGGGTCGACGTCGACATCAACTATCTCGCCCGGGATTTCTGGAGCTATCGGCGCGCGCTCCTGGACTTCGCGTCGCTCCGCTACCCCGACTGGAAGGACCGGCTCGCCGCGGACGCCGGCGTCATGGTCGCCGAGACATTCGCCGCCGTCGCCGACGAGATGGCGTACTACCAGGACCGCGTCGCGCGGGAAGCGCATCTCGAAACGGCGACGCAGCGTCGCTCCGTCCGGCGGCACGCCCGGCTGATCGACTACGACGTCCACGACGGAAGCGCAGCCACCGCATGGCTCGAGGTCACCGTTGACGACGGCGCGTCGGGCACCCTCGTCGCCGGAACCAACGTCTGGGCCGAGTCGGACACCGGCGAGCGCATCGTTTTCGAGGTCGGCCGCGGCCTTCACGAGGTGGCCGCAGGGATCGGTTACGATGTGGACGCGGCGAGGAACCGGCTCGAGCCGCATATCTGGCACTCGCCGCCCGAGCACGTGCCCGGCGCCGGCCGCCCGACGCCCGGACCCGGCTACACGACCTGCCTGGAGGTGGGCGCCACCGAGCTGTACCTCAAGGGAGACCTCACCGCGCTCCTGCCTCTGGACGACACGTCGTCCGGCGCGGAGCCCGGGCGCTGGGTCCTCCTCCGCACCGATCCGACTGACCCGTCCGTGCCCGCCCGGCGCTGGCCGGTCCGCCTGATCGGGATCGAGGCGCTGCAGGACCCGCTCGTCAACGACCCGGTCCATGGCCACGACGTCACCCGCGTCCGGTGGGAAGACGCGCAGGCGCTCCCCTTCCCGCTGGAGCTGGCCTGGCTCACGGTCAGCGGCAACCTGGTCCCGTGCACCGCCGGTGAGACGTTCACGACGGAGTTCGTCATCGACGCGGAGCCGGCGTCGCTCCCGGTGCCGGAGCCCGCCCGCGAGGGGCTGTCACGCGCCGTCGAACGCGAAGGGCCCAACGCCTCGGTGATCCACCTCCACTCCCTCCCCGGCACCGACACCGGGCGGCTCGCCTTCCTCGGGGCATCTCCCGAGCGCGCGCGACCCGAGGTCCTGCTCCAGGAGCTGCGCTGGGACGGCGGAGCGTGGGTCGTCGAGACCGAATGGACGTGGCGCCGGAGCTTCGTCGGCACTTCGTCGTCGCTACCCCAGGAGCGGCACTTCGCCCTGGAGGACGGGACCTGGCGCCGCGTCGCCGGATTCCGCCGGATCGGCGAGGAATTCGTGCATGCGGACTACGCGACCGGTGAGGGGAAGACGATCCGCTTCGGCGACGGCGAGTTCGGCCTCGTACCCGCCGCGGGCACCGTATTCCGCGCGACGTACCGCGTTGGCGGCGGCCGCCGGGGCAACGTCGCGGCGGACAGCATCCGCCATATCGAAACGGCGGCGGCCCCGTTCGTCCTGTCCGTCACCAACCCGCTCCCCGCGATGGGCGGCGCCGACCCGGAACCCATTTCCGACGTCAAGGCTCTCGCGCCGGAAGCCTTCCGGGCGATCACCTTCCGCGCTGTTCGCCCCGAGGATTATTCCGAAGCCGCCGAGCGGCTCTCCTGGGTCCAGCGCGCCGGCACCCGTTTCCGCTGGACCGGGAGCTGGATCACGGCATTCACGACACCGGACCCGGAAGGCGCCGTCACCCTCGCACCGGATCGCCGACTCGAGCTGGAGCGCCTCATCGATCGGGTCCGGCAGGCCGGCCGTGAGGCCCACGTCCTCGATCCTGTTTTCGCCGACCTCGATCTCGAGATCACCGTCTGCGTGGCCGCCAGCTCGTACCGCGGCGAGGTGAAGGAGGCGGTGCTGGAAGCGCTCTCTGCGCGGGGCGGCTTTTTCGACCCCGGCAACTTCACGTTCGGCACTCCGCTTCGCAGGTCCGCGCTTGAAGCAGCCATTCAGCGGGTGCCGGGCGTCCGGGCAGTCGGCGAGATCCTGGTTCGGCGCCGCGGCCATTTCGACTGGCGCTCCCTCGACGCCCAGTACCTGCCGGTTGGTGACCACGAGGTCATCCGCGTCGAGAACGACCCGTCGCACCCGGACCGCGGGAGCGTGAAACTCGTCATGGAGGGCGGCGCATGAGCTGCGGCTGCGACAAGCGGACCTTCCCCGGCGTGCTCCGCATCCCGGCGGGGCTGGAGCGGATCCCCCGCCA
>DATMSC010000682.1:0-14186 GCA_035565595.1 Longimicrobiales bacterium
CCGCGCGCGAACCCATCGGTGCGCGCCCGGGTCGCATCGCCGGTCTGGCGCGCGCGCGCCCGGCCGGTCGCGGCGACGAAACCCTCGACGAGGAGCACCGCGAGGACGAGGATCGCGAGGAGGCGCCAGATCTCGCGGCCATGTCGCTGCCGGAAGATCAAACGGGCCCAGTCGCCGGGATCCGAAGTCACCAGTACCTGCGCTTCGCCCAGCGCAGCGCGGAGATGTTCAGCATCCGCACGCTCGAGTCGCGATGCCTCTGGCGGCGGATTGACTGCGAAAGCCGCGGTGATCTCATCGCCCGCGATTACCTCATAGATACCGGCCTGTTCCGTGGCGCCGTACATGGCGCTGCCGGACACCGGATCGCGCCGCTCATCCGGGCGCTCAACGTACTCGGCGCCGGCGGGAATCGCGAGCGTTTCGCCGGGTTGGAACTCCGTGCGCGGTGGTTGCGCAGCCGCCCAGGGGCCCAGGACACGATCGAGGAGCGGGACCATGGCCGTCGAGGTCGGCAGTGTCGTAGCCGCGGGGACGAGCGGAGAGCCGAGGAGCACGTACCTGCTGCCGCCGCTCACGGAACCCTGCACGGCCCACGGCGATCCGTCCGTAAGCTGCAAGAGCACGCTGGATTCCGGCGGCGCTGCCGAATCCGCACCCGCAGGCACGAGCGGGTAGTGGACGAGGACGCGCACGTCGGTGATGGCGCGGCCCAGCTCGGGGTCTCCATCCGGGGCCTGCAAGCGCGCCTCGCCGCCCGGTCTCGGGAGCTCGTAGCGCCAGGGGATACCGGCCATTGCGAGCCGCTGGTTGACGGCCGGGAGCTCGAGCGGTGATTCAGGTGGGAGCACGACGATGGCGCGACCGGTGGACAGTGCCGTCGCGTCATCCGCCGACGGCGCGATGACGATCTCTGCCTCCGCGGTGCCCACCCACTCGATGCGGCCGCCGTCGGCGAGCACATCGAGCGCGTCGCTGACGAACGGCAGTGATCGTGGCGCTGCGACGCGCGGCGGCGGCTGCACGCGGACGACGAAGTATCGCCGGTCGTCGCCTCGCAGCGCGTCCGCATCGATTTCGACCCACCCGCTTGCGACTCCGGTGGGGAGCGGCGGAAGCGACAGGGTAGCCGATCCGTCGCGGGCCGCCCGGTCCGCGGCCTGGATGCGACCGTCGATCATGAGTCGCACGGTCACGCTGTCGCCTGGCTCACCGGTGTGCTCGAGCTGCACGTGGACCGAAGCGCGCTCGCCGGCACGAGGGGGGAGGCCGCCCGCGACCTGCACCGATGCGACACCGGTGTTCACCGGCTGTGCGCCGCCGGGATGCCACACGAGCACGGGTGCCGGATCGGCGATGTCGGGCGCGGCGTCTGCGTTCAGCGCCACACGCGAGAGGTCCGTGAGTACGTGGACCTCGCGAGCGCGGCCATCCGCGCCCGCGGCGAGCAGCGTCTGCGCACGCGTGACCGCCATACCGATGTCAGCGACGGCCGCCGTCGGTTCGAGGCGCAGCACCCTCTCGATCGTTGCAGCGGCGTCGCCGGGCGCTGCGGGTTGCCACGGCGCACCTGCCTGGATGAGCCAGAACCTGTCGTCGGGGCCTGCGGCAGCGAGCGTTTCGAGCGCGCGGTCCTTCAGCATGTCGAGGACGCGACGGTCATCCACAACGAGCCCGCTGCCGAGGGAATTGTCGATCACGATGGCGACGGCGGTCGGCTGGTGCACGCCGGTTTCGCTCCGCACGAACGGCCGCGCCACGGTCAGCGCGATGAGCACGACCGCGGAGATCCGGAGCGCCAGGAGGAGGAGCTGCCTCAGCCGGATCCGGCGCGCATGCTCCCGCTCCGCGCGGCGCAGGTAGCGGAGCGCGGGAAAGACCACCCGCGGACCCTGATGGCGGTGGTACAGGTGCAGGACGATCGGGACGGCGATCGCCGCGCCGAGCGCGAGCCAGAGCGGGCTGAGAAATCCCATCATCCGAGCCGCTCCCGCTTGCGCAGGTAGGAACGGAGAGCGTGCGCCATGGGCTGGTCGGTCTCGGACACCACGTAGTCGATCCCGTGCGCGGCGAGATGCCTGCGCCACTCGGCGATGGCGCGCGCCACGGCCTCGCGGTACTCGACGCGCATGTCGGCCACGCTGATCGGGATCTCCTCACCCGTTTCCGGATCCACGAAGCGCGCGTCGCGGACCGCCGGCAGCTCGCGCTCTCCGGGGTCGAGGAGATGGAAGACCAGGACCTCGTGGCCGCGATGGCGCAGGAACTGGAGCGCCAGCCGCGTCGACTCGGGGTCGACGAGCAGGTCCGAGAGGAGTATCACGAGACCTCGCCGGTGCAGCCGGCCGGCGAGGTCTCGCAGCGTGGACTCCGCGTTGGTGCGGCCACTCGCCGCGAGTCGATCCAGAACGCGGAGCAGCTCATGCCAGTGCCGGCGAGTTGCGCGCGGCGAGACGTGCAGGCGCATCGCCTCATCGAACCCGACCAGGCCAACGGAGTCCCCCTGTCGGAGCAGGAGCAGTGCCAGACACGCCGCGAGCTGCTTGGCGTACCACAGCTTTGGCGGGAGCTGTCCCGGCGCCGACGTCCACGACATGGATGCGCTCGCGTCGACCAGCAGGTACGCGCGGAGATTGGTCTCCTCTTCGAACTGCTTGATGTAGTACCGATCCGACCGGCCGAACATCCGCCAGTCGACATAGCGCAGGTCGTCACCCGGCTGGTACGCGCGGTGTTCCGCAAACTCCACGGAGAATCCGCGATGGGGTGACCGGTGCAGGCCGGCCAGGAATCCTTCGACCACGTGGCGCGCGACGAACTCGAGGCCGCCGAGCGCGGCGAGATCCGCAGGCCCCACCAGGTCGAGCCTGCCCGCTGGTGTGGGGTTCGATGATGCTACTACCATGCAGTACCTGATAGGTGATCGTGCGCCTGCCGTCTCGCACAGTACCGTCGATGAAGGGCTCGTGCGCGGGTCCGAACCAGGCGGGCCGGATCGTGTACACCACGGTCCGGGATAAGATCGGCTCCGGTGGTGCCGACTTGCCGCACAGGTTATTGTTACCTGACTCGTACGAATCCGTGCCCTACCCGGAACCGCCATCGGGGCGGCGTCGGGCAAGGTTCGGACCTGAGCGGGACCTGCCCGCAAGGGGGTTTGTTTCATGAGGCGACGAGCATCCACGTTGGCCGCGTGCATCGCCATAGTCGCCGCGGCGGCTTGCGCGGGATCCGAGGCTGAGCGGTCGGTCGAGGCCGCGTCGATCGCGCAGATGACCGCGAGCGGTGCAATCGGCGCTGGCGCAATCTCATCGGACCCGCGCGCTGCCGCGGAATCGATAACGCCCGCGGAAGCGCTCGAGCACGTCAGCTATCTCGCCTCGGACGAGCTGCGCGGCCGCGACACGCCCAGTGACGGGCTGGAGCTGGCGGCGCGCTACATCGCCGACCGGATGGCGGAAGCGGGTGTCGAACCCGCCGGCGACGACGGCTTCTTCCAGCGCTGGCCGTACCCAATCATCGGGATCGAGTCCACGCAGGCCGAGCTGGCGATAACGGCGGGTGGCAGGACGACGACGCTCAGGTACGGCGCGGACTACGCGGCGCAGCCGGCATCGGCAGGGCGGGTCGAAGGTCGGCCGGTGGTGACCGGGACCGCGACACAGCTCGACGCGCTGTCCGCAGCAAGCGGCGAGATCGCCCTCGTCTTTCTGACGGGGCCTGCTGACGCGCAATGGGTCAGTGCGCGGACCGCGGCGGCCGAGGCAGCCGTCGAGGCCGGTGCGCGCGCCGTCGTGTTCGTGCTGGACCCGGGCTTCGGCGAAGCACGTGTGGCCGCGTTTGCCCGCGAGCTCGGGATCACCCGGCGCATTGTGAGCAATCCGGCGGGGATCCCGACGGCGTACGTGACCGCGGAAGCGGCGGCCGAGGCGCTGCGGCCGGCGGGGGTGGATCTCGCGGCGCTCCGCAGTCGCGCGGCGAGCGGCTCGTTGTCGCCGACGCCGCTGGAGGGCGTGACGCTCGCCGTCGCGACGCCGGCCCGGATCGAGGAGGACGCCAGGGCGCCCAACGTGGTCGGGATCGTGCGCGGCAGCGATCCGCAGCTCCGCGACACGTACGTCGTCGTCAGCGCCCACATGGACCACGTCGGCGCAGGCGCCCGCGCCGGTGAGACGGTCATATTCAACGGCGCGGACGACAACGCGTCCGGCACCACTGCCGTGCTCATGATGGCGCGTGCCATGGCGCAGTTGGAAACGCCGCCCGCCCGGTCCGTGGTCTTCCTCCTGGTCAGCGGGGAAGAGAAGGGGCTCCTGGGTTCGCGCTGGTGGGTGGACCACCCCACGGTCCCCATCGAGAACGTCGTGGCCAACATCAACATCGACATGATCGGGCGGAACCACCCGGACAGCGTTTCGGTTCTGGGGCAGGAATACTCGTCGCTCGGCCCGCTCGTGCACCGGGTGAACGAGGCGCATCCCGAGCTGAACATGACTGTCGCGCCGGACCTGTGGCCGCGTGAGCAGTTGTTTTTCCGGAGCGACCAGTTCAATTTCGCTCGCAAGGAGATCCCGAATCTCTTCTTCTTCGCGGGGTTGCACGAGGATTACCATCAGCCCAGCGATACCGTGGAGAAGATCGATGAGGACAAGATCGCGCGGGTCGCGCGCCTGGTGTTCTATTCGCTCTACGAGATCGCGAACGATCCGAATCCGCCGGAGTGGACTCCGGCCGGTTTGAACGAAGTTCGCCAGATGGTCGGAGGCCGGTGACGCCGCCGTTCGGCTTCGCCGTTCCGGTCAGGCTCTAACCCAACAGCTCGTGTCTGGAGGCTGCATGAGTGCCACGAACGTTACATTGCTTCTGATCGGTCTGGTTACCGTGATGTTCACGCCCGTGATGATCGGTCACGGCCTGGCGGAACACAACCCGACGCGAATCGTCCTCGGCCTGGTGTGCCTCGTCATCGGTGCTGCCATCCTGTTCGTGCACATCAAGGCGGCGGGCAAGTCCGATCCGGCGCGCGGCTGAGGCCGCGTGGCGGGACCGGTCAGTTTGCAGAGTCCGGTTTTCAGTGTTCAGCGGCCGGCCGGCGCTCATGCGCCGGGCCGGCCTGTTTTCTCGTCCTACCGTCTTTTCCGGTCGGGTGCTGTCGGTCGAGCCGCGACGCGCGCATGCGCGGCCCGGCGAAGGCCGCCGGATGTTCGTCCCACACGCCCTCGCTTCCACCAACCTCTGAGCACTGAACACCCATCACCGGGCCGGCCGGTGGAGCAGCGCCGTACCGACCACAAAACTTCCTCTCCGCGTGCCGTTCGGCTATGATTAACAGTCTGTGGCAGATGGCCGTGGGCGTGCGTCATTCGGGCGCGGCTCGCGTGTTCCCGGTCAGGCTGCCGGGGCGACCCCCCGGTGTACCGGCGCGGACCGGTATCGCAGTGTCTCGCCTGGCCGGAGCCGCCACGGGCTGCTGATTCACCGATTCGTGTTTCGAGGACGTCATCCGGCGGACGGTACGTGCGCACCGACCACATACGAAATTTCTGCATTGTAGCCCATATCGATCACGGCAAGTCCACGCTGGCCGACCGGCTGCTCGAGAGGACGGGCACGCTGGATGCCCGGCAGATGAAGGAACAGGTTCTCGACAGCAACGAGCTGGAGCGGGAGCGCGGCATCACCATCAAGCTGCACGCCGTACGGATGGAGTACCGCGCTTCGGACGGTGAGACCTACGAGCTGAACCTGATCGACACGCCCGGGCACGTGGACTTCACCTATGAGGTGTCCCGCTCCCTCGCGGCGTGCGAGGGCGCCGTGCTGGTGGTCGACGCGAGTCAGGGCGTCCAGGCGCAGACGTTGTCCAACCTGTTCCTGGCCATGGACGCCGGGCTCGAAATCATCCCGGTGCTCAACAAGATCGATCTACCGGGCGCCGAGCCCGCGAGGCGGCGGGCCGAGCTGGTCGACCTGCTCGGCATCGAGCCGGAACGCATCCTGGAAGTGTCGGCGAAGATCGGGACCGGTACGGACGCGCTGCTCGAGGAGATCGTCCGCCGGGTGCCACCGCCCGCGGGCGATGCGAACGCGCCACTGCGCGCGTTGATCTTCGATTCGTACTACGACAGGTACCAGGGCGCGATCCCGATGATTCGCGTCGTCGACGGCCAGATCCGGCCCGGGATGCGCATCGCCTTCGGCGCCACGGACGCCGAGTACCTCGTCGACGAAGTAGGCTACATGCGCCTCGGCCGGGTTCCGCAGCCGGTCCTCGGCCCGGGCCAGGTTGGATACGTCCTGGCGGGCATCAAGCGAGTCGCCGACACCCGCGTTGGTGATACGGTACTGGACGCCGACAACCGGGCGGCCGAGCTGCTCCCCGGCTACCGCGACGTGCGGCCCATGGTGTTCAGCGGATTGTACCCGACCGACTCGGAACAGTACGAGGACCTGCGCGACGCGCTCGAGAAGCTGAAGCTGAACGACGGCAGCCTGTACTACGAGCCGGAAACTTCGACCGCCCTCGGATTCGGATTCCGTTGCGGCTTCCTCGGGCTCCTGCACATGGAGATCGTGCAGGAAAGGCTCGAGAGAGAGTTCGGGCTCGACCTCGTCACGACCGTGCCGAACGTCGAGTACCACGTCGTCCTCTCCGACGGATCCATTCTCGAAGTCGAGAACCCGAGCGCCATGCCCGACCGCTCCCGGGTCGAAGAGATTCGCGAGCCGTACGTGCGGGCGAGGATCGTGTGCCCGGCGGAGTATATCGGTAACGTGCAGAAGTTGTGTCACGAGCGGCGGGGCGAATACGTTTCGATGCAGTACATTGACCCGCAACGGGTCGAGTTCCTGTACGAGATCCCGCTCGCCGAGATCGTCCTCGATTTCTACGACCGGCTGAAGAGCCTGACCCGCGGCTACGCTTCGCTCGACTGGGAGCTGCTGGAGTACCGTCCGAACGACCTCGTGCGGCTCGACATGCTCGTCAACGGCGAGCCGGTGGACGCGTTCAGCGTGATCATCCACCGGAGCAAGGCGTACGTATACGGCAGGTCGCTGGCGGAGAAGTTGAAGGAGCTGATCCCGAGGCAGTTGTTCGAAGTGGTGTTGCAGGCCGCGATCGGCGGGAAGGTCATTGCGCGCGAGACGGTGCGCCCGCTGCGGAAGAACGTGACCGCGAAGTGTTATGGCGGCGACATTACCCGGAAGCGGAAGCTGCTGGAGAAGCAGAAGGAAGGCAAGCGCCGGATGAAGCAGGTGGGTACTGTCGAAATTCCACAGGAGGCCTTCCTGGCGGTGCTCCAGGTGGGGGACTGAGGCGCATGCGAGACTACTACGAGATCCTGGGCGTCAGTCGCGATGCCGATGCGGACGCGATCAAGAAGGCGTACCGCAAGCTGGCGTTCGAGTACCATCCGGATCGCAACAACGGATCGAAGGAGGCCGAGGAGAAGTTCCGCGAAGCCACAGAGGCGTACGAAGTCCTGCGCGACCCGGAGAAGCGGGCGGCGTACGACCGGTACGGGCACGCGGGTCTGCGCGGCGCCGCTGCGGGCGGCGGCGGCTTCGGCGCGTTCGACTTCTCGGACGCGCTCGAGATCTTCATGCGCGATTTCGGCAGCGCGTTCGGGATGGAGGACCTGTTCGGCGGGCGGGGCGCCCGCCGGCCGCGCCGAGGCGCCGACGTCCGTGTTCCGCTGAAGCTGACACTCCAGGAGGTTGCGAGCGGCGTTTCGCGCACGATCAACGTGCAACTCCTGGATCCGTGTCATGCGTGTGGTGCGACGGGCTCGGCGGGTGGCGAGCCGCCCGTCCGTTGCAGCACGTGCGGCGGATCCGGTGAGGTGCGGCGGGTCCAGCGGTCGCTGCTGGGGCAGGTCATGACGGTCTCGCCGTGCCCGGCGTGCGGCGGCGAGGGCCAGCGGATCTCCAGATTGTGCGAGGTTTGCCAGGGCGACGGCACCGAGCTGGTCGAGAAACGGATCGAGGTCCAGGTCCCGCCAGGCGTCTCGTCCGGCGACTACATCACGCTTCGTGGGCAGGGGAGCGCCGGGCCACGCGGCGCGGCGCGCGGCAACGTGGTCGTCGTGATCGAAGTCGAGGAAGACGAGCGTTTCGTTCGCAACGGCGCCGACCTGATCTGCGAGGTGCCCATCACCTTCAGCCAGGCGGCGCTCGGGGCCGAGGTCGAGGTGCCCGGGGTGAACGGCCCGACGAAGCTGAAGGTGCCGGCCGGGATCCAGTCCGGCACGATGATGCGCATGCGCGGCCGCGGACTGCCTCGCCTGCACGGGAACGGCCGCGGGGATCAGCTCGTCAGGATCGTCGTCTGGACGCCCACCGACCTGACAGCCGAACAGCTCGCGGCCATCAAGCGGCTCGCGGAGGTCGAGTCACCCGTTCCGGGGAAGACGGAGCCGGATCGCGACCGTGGATTCTGGAGCAAGGTCCGCGGCGCGTTCAGCGCATGAGAGCATAACCGCCTTCCTGCCGGTCCCGAACGTGGGTTGGGGGAACGTGGCTTGCACGAGCCAGGAGGTGCGGGCCAGTGACCACGACCCACGTCCGGTCGGGAGAGGCGGATGGACGAGCAGCGCAGCCAGGAGCCGCGGCACGACGGAGCGGGCAACCGTGATGCGGTGCTCGGCGCGCTCGCGCGGTATCGTCAGGTCGAGAGAAAGCGCTCAGCCGCGAAGGAGTGCCTGGTCGAGGCGGCAACGCGGCCGGGTGGCGTGGGACACGGTGGACGGCGGCGGGAGGAGCTCCTGGAGCGCATGGTCAGGCAGGGCGTCTCCGTGGAGCTGGCCGCTGACGCCTACGACATTGCAGTGGACGAGGGCGTCGACCCGGCGTTCGCGCTCGAGGTCGTGCGGTGCGGCATTGGCGTCGTGGAAACCGAGTCACCGGACCAGGAAGCGGCGCCGACAGTTGAATCATGGCCTGGCGAGTGGATCGGTCCGTCACCCGCGCCGGCGGCCGCGCGGCGCGAGAAACTTCTGCGGACGACGTTCCGCAGGCTTCGCCGGCTGCTGTCGGAACACCCTACGCCCGAATCCGCGCTCATCGCCTTTGCCGACGAACCCGACGTGCGCGCTTGCGAATACTGATTCCCGACGCTCCACCGGGTCAGCCTCAACATCCATGGGTTCGTAGATGAATCCCGACAGATGGCTGGTAATCAGCGTTCCGGCCGGCGATCCCGAGTCGTCCGAGCTGGTCGCCTCGGCGCTCGTCGACGCCACCGAGTCCGCAGTCGTGGAAGCGGGCGGCCGACTGGAAGCATATGTAGCGCCGCCTCAGGACGTCGAAGCTTTCGTCGATGCCATTTGCGACCGGTTGGCGACCCTCGCTGGCGGACTCGCCCATGGCTTCAGCTGGCGGTGGGAGGAGGACCGCGACTGGTCGCGTGAATGGCGGTCAGGGCTCACCGCACGCCGGGTGGGCGAACGTTTCGTCGTGACTCCGAGCTGGGTCGATCCTGCCGTCGAGCCGGGCGATCACGTCATCGTGATCGATCCGGAGATGGCGTTCGGGACCGGCGAGCACGCGACCACGCGTGCGGCTCTCCGCCTCCTGGAGCGAGTCGTCGCACCCGGCCACGTCGTGCTGGACGTGGGGACCGGCTCGGCCATCCTCGCGATCGGTGCGGCGATGCTGGGGGCTGCGCGCGTGCTGGCCGTGGAGTGCGACGCGGACGCCATTGGGAATGCGCGCGACAACGTGGGCCGCAACGGTGTCGTCGATCGCGTCGAGGTGCGGCACGGGCTGGTGGACGAAGCATTTCTCGCCAACCATCCCGGCGAATTCGACGTCATCCTCGCCAACGTATTGAGTGGCGTACTCATCCCTCTGTTGCAGGGGTTTCGGCAGTCGCTCCGCCCCGGCGGTCGTGTGATCCTCGGAGGCATCCTGACCATTGAGGCGCCGACGATGCGCCGGGCGATAGACGACGCCGGGCTCCACATCCTCCAGGAGGACGTCGAGGAGGAGTGGTGGAGCGTTCTGTGCGCCCGAGCCGACGCACCATGACCCGCTTGGTCCCAATGAGTGGCGAGCGGGGAAGTCCGGGAACTGAACCGGCGGTGCACCAGAAAGCATCGGTCGCATGCCGGGAGCTCATGGCTGGCGCGTGGCACCGCTTTCGAATGGCGGATCTCCAGTCGCCGCCAGGACCGCGGCTATCGCGCGCACGGTTTCGGAGGCGTTGAGGAGTTCCTGGCGCGCTGTCGGGTCGTCCGCGAAGTTCCGGCAAAGCGTGGCGAGCCCGGACCGCAACTGGGCGGTGAGGCTGTTCGCGGACTCCGTGCGTGGCCAATCCCAATCGGTCGCATCCGGTTCATGGTCATCGAGCAGCAGAACGCGCGGACTCGTGTCCACGCCGGCGTCGGAGAGCGCGGCGTGGTACGCCTGTCGGACGTCATCGGGCCACTCATCGGCGCCAAATGGCGGATCGTGATCCAGGACCAGAAACCTTTCCGGTCGACGCTTCAGCCGCGATTCGATATAGGAGTAGGTGGCTGCCGCAATGTCTCCCTCGGCGCGGAGCCGTTCGCGGATCCAGGCGAGGGATACCACGGGTTCCGGCGTTGAACGGAGCAGGCGTTCGGTGCTATCCTCGACGGTCGGTGGCATACTGCCCCTCACGGATCATTGTTGTGTTTGTGAACCTGGCCGCCCCTACGGATCGACCAAAATGATATGGAGACCGTCGGGCACGGCCATGGCGGGACGGGACGGCCACGACGTGGTCCACCGCACGGCGCGCCGGCTGGCCGGAGCGGGTCGGCGACGTTTCCTGGCCGCCGCCGTGGGCCGCAGTACTCGCCGCGGTCAGGACCGACCGGGATGTCGCCGGTTGACGCCGGACTCCAGGACCCATTTCGTGCACCTGCGCGGGAAGTGAATCCATGGCTGAACAGTGCATCTTCTGCGGCATCGTCGCGGGCAGGATCCCCGCGACCGTCGTCCACTCGACAGACGACGTGCTGGTCTTCCGCGACATCGACCCGAAAGCGCCAACGCACCTGCTGGTGATCCCGCGGCGTCACATTTCCGCGGTAGACGCGCTCGAGGAGGGCGATGTCGAGGTCGCCGGCCGTCTCTTCCTCGCCGCGAAGGAGGCGGCGAGATCCACGGGTATCGCGCAGAGCGGGTATCGTCTGGTAGTCAACAACGGTGCGGATGCGGGACAGGCCGTGGACCACATCCACGTCCACGTACTGGGCGGGCGGAAGCTGCACTGGCCACCCGGCTGAGGCGCGATCGACTGCTCGACTGCTCGACGGGAGACGGGGGGAGCGACGTACCCGCACCACGCCATTTCAGGCGCGTGATGGCGGGCGAACATGCATCGATCGGGGACAGGTCGGCTGTTGCCGGAAAAGGGGTAACGGCGGACTCCAGCACACGCTCGTGGAGGGGGAAACAATGGCGGACGGGTTGGCTGAACGGATTCGATCGGATCTCAACGAGGCACGCAAGGCCCGGGACAAATTCCGGGTGACGCTTCTCACGACGCTGCTGTCCGACGTAAAGAACCGGCAGATCGAGGTCGGGCGGCCGCTCGCGGACGACGACGTCGTAGAGGTGCTTACCCGGGCGGTCAAGCGCCGACAGGAAGCGGCCGAGCAGATGCGGGCCGGCGGCCGGGCCGAGCTGGCTGAGAAGGAAGAGAGCGAAGCGGCGGTGATCGCGGAGTATCTGCCGGCGCCGCTCACGGAAGACGAGGTTCGCGCGCTGGTCCGGGAGGCGAAGGAGTCGGGCGCGGCTTCGCTCGGAGCCGTGATGGGGTGGCTCATGCCGCGGATACGCGGCCGCTTCGATGGCAAGGAAGCGAACCGGATCGCGCGCGAAGAGATTGGGGGATGACCCACGGCGGCCTGCCTCGAACGTCGCTGGCGCGGCTGTGCGTGGCGGGCAATATCCGGGCCGTTCGGTGTAGCACATGTCATGAATCGGCACGCACTTAGAGTCATCGAGTTCCCACAGGCGCTGGAGCGGGTGGCCGGATACGCGGCGGGTCCGCTGGGGGCCGCGGCGGTCCGGTCACTCGAGCCGTCGGACTCGCCGGCCATAGTCGTGCCGGAGCTCCGGCGGGTGGACCAGGCGATGCGCCTCTGCACGGGCGAGCCGGAGTGGGCGGCGCCCGCCGTTCCCGACGTGCGGGAACCGCTCAGGGCGCTCGCAGTGGCGGGATCGGTGCTCGACGCCGGCGCGCTGCGCAAGCTGGCGGTGCTCATGGCGACGTCGCGCAGCGTACGTCGCTTTCTCCTGGCACGTGCGTCGACGTTCGATCTCCTGGCCGAGCTCGCCGGCAGGATGCACGAGTTCGAGGCGGAGGAGCGTGCGGTCGGAGCTGCGATCGATGAGTCCGGCGACGTGCGCGACACGGCGACTCGGGAGCTCAACCATATCCGGCGGGAGCTGCGGAGCGCGCGCGGCCGCATCGTCCAGCGCCTGGAAGCGTTCATGGCGGAGCTCCCCGAGCGCTTCCGCGTATCGGACGCATCGGTGACGCTCCGCGACGGGCGCTACGTCATCCCCATCCGCAGGGAAGGGCGAGGCGAGGTGGGGGGGATCGTCCACGACGAGTCATCGACCGGGCAGACGATCTTCGTCGAGCCGCCGGTCGCCATCGAGCTGATGAACAGGCTCCGCGAGCTGGAGCTCGCTGAAACCCGTGAGGTACACCGCATCCTGACGACGCTGACGGACGGCATCCGCCCGCGAGCCCGGGATCTGCGCACGAGCTTGGAAGCGCTGATCGAGGTGGACTCGGTCATGGCGCGGGCGCGCTACGCGCTCGACCACGGGGGACACGTTCCGGAGATCGTCACGCGCGGGGATGGCGAGTATCGCGTGGTGCGAGGGTACCACCCGCTGCTGCTCGGCACGGCGGAGAACGTCGTACCGTTCGACCTCGAGCTGGATCCGGAAGAGCGAACCCTGCTCGTATCGGGTCCGAATACCGGTGGCAAGACGGTGCTGCTCAAGGCGATCGGTCTGATCAGCGCACTGGCGCAGGCGGGCGTCGTTCCGCCCGTGGGCGCGGGTACGCGATTGCCACTATTTCGAGATCTCTTCGCGGACATCGGCGACGAGCAGTCCATCGAGGCCAGCCTGTCCACCTTCTCCGCCCACCTCAAGAACCTCCGCGAAATCCTCGAACATGCCGACAGCGAATCACTGGTCCTGATCGACGAAATCGGGAGCGGCACCGATCCGCTGGAGGGCGCGGCGCTCGCCCGGGCGATACTGACAGAGTTGACCCACCGCGGGGCCCGGACCGTCGCCACGACGCACCTCGGAGAGCTGAAGCGGCTGGCCGGCGAGGAACCGGGTGTGGTCAACGCGTCGCTCCAGTTCGATGCCGTCGAGCTTCGCCCGACGTACCGGCTCGTAAAGGGCGTGCCCGGCCGGAGCTACGGGATCGCGATCGCCCGCCGGCTGGGTTTCCCGGAACCCGTGCTTGCGCGCGCGGAGGCGCATGTGCCGGAGGACGAGCGCCGGGCCGAGCGGCTGCTCGCCGAGCTGGAAGAGAAGAACCTCGCCCTTGCCGAAGCTCTCGCCGAGGCCACAGCGGCCAGAGAGGCCGCGCTTGCGCTGCAGGGGGAGCTGGAGGAACGGGACCGGACGTGGCGTCGTCGGGCCAGGGAGCTGGAACGTGAAGCCCGGGAGGAGGCCCGCCGCATCCTGCTCGGCGCGCGCACGGAAGTGGACGAGGCGATCCGCGCGCTGCGTGACGAGGCAGCGGCGGCGAGGACGGAATCGGAACTGGAAGCCGCGGCCCGCGCGGCCAGGCGGCGGGTGGAGGTGGCGGCAAGGCGCGAGGGCGCGCGAGCCGCCGCTGTGCCCGAATCGGAAAGCCGGCCGGCCGACGCGATTTCGCCCGGCACCTGGGTTCGCATTGCCGCGACCGGCTCGATCGGGGAGGTCAGGGAGATACGCGAAGGCCGCGCGACGGTCGAAACGGAAGGCGTGCGCCTCTCCGTGCCGGTAACGGGGCTGGTTGCCGCTCAGGCGCCGGCGCCCCGGCCGGCTGCCCGTGCCGGCGGCTGGTCCGCGCCCGAAGTGGCAGCCTCGCCGGAAGTCGACCTGCGCGGGCTCCGGGCTGACGAAGTCGCGTCGCGCCTCGGGCCGGCGCTGGACGGTGCGGTTCAGGCCGGGCTCGGCACCCTCCGCATCAT
>DATMSC010000683.1:0-1537 GCA_035565595.1 Longimicrobiales bacterium
TGTCGCTCGACCTCTCGTGCGAGGACTACGCCATGCTGTACCGCCTGGCCGTCAATGGGCAGGGGCCGCGCATCAGGATCGACGGACAGGTCCGCGACCTCGGCACGGTCCCGATGTTCAACGTCATCGCCGAGCTGCGAGGGACCGAGCTCCCGGACGAATACGTCGTCCTCTCGGCGCACCTGGATTCCTGGCACGCGGCGACCGGCGCGACGGACAACGGCACCGGCACCGTCATGATGATGGAAGCGATGCGCATCCTGCGGGAAACGTACCCGAATCCTCGCCGGACCATCCTGGTCGGCCACTGGGGCGGCGAGGAACAGGGGCTGATCGGGTCACGCGCGTTCGGCGAGGATCATCCCGAAGTCCTCGCCGGGATGCAGGCGCTGTTCAATCAGGACAACGGCACCTGGCGGATCGAGTTCCTGGAAGGGCAGGGGTTCCTCCACGCGGGAGAGCACCTCGGCCGTTGGGTCGCGGCCGTACCGACCGAGATCAGCCGGCACATCGAGCTGAGCTTCCCGGGAGAGCAGCTCAACCCCGGCAGCGACCATTCCTCGTTCATCTGCCACGGCGTCCCGGCATTCCGGCTCCAGGCCAATTACCCGGACTACCGGCAGTACACCTGGCACACCAACCTGGACACCTTCGACAAGATCATCATCGACGACCTGATGAACAACGCGACCCTGGCCGCGATGCTGGCGTACATGGCGTCGGAAGACCCGGAGCGGGTACCTCGCGACCGCATCGTCCTCCCGCCGGATCCGGCGACCGGCCAGCCTCGCCAGTGGCCGACGTGCGCGCCGGCGAGGCGGAGCTGGTGAGGTGGAAGAATCGGATGGTCCATGCCTGAACTCCTGAAGAACTTCTTTTCGCCCGACCTGGTGCGCCGGATCGCAGCGGATCTCGTCCGCGCCCACCCGGCGTTTCCGGTGGACTCATTCCTGGAGCGGGCGACATCGGGTCTGGGGGCTCTCGAGCTGCTGGACCGGGGCCGGCACATCGCGCGGGCGATGGCGGAGGCGTTGCCCGAGGATTACCCGCACGCCATTGACATCCTGCTCCGCTCCCTCGGTCCCGAGCACCGGTCGAATGAGCTGGACGGCTCCGGGATGGCGCCCTTCTTCTACCTGCCCCACACGTTGTACGTGCAGGAGCACGGGCTGGAGCATTTCGACCTGTCGATGCATGCGCAATACGAGCTGACGAAGTGGTTCACTGCGGAGTGGAGCATCCGGGCGTTCATCGAAAGGGACCCCGAGCGCACATTCACGTATCTCGGCGCCTGGACGGACGACCCGAACCCCCACGTTCGCCGGCTGGTCTCTGAAGGCACGCGGCTCCGGCTGCCCTGGGCGCGTCGGGTCGAGTGGCTGGACGAGAACCCCGGCCGGGTGCTGGAGCTGTTGGAACGGCTCCGGGATGACCCGACGACACTGGTCCGGCGCAGCGTCGCCAACAACCTCAACGATCTCGGCAAGGTTCATCCGGAGCTGCTCACGCGTACCTGCGCCGTCTGGGCGGAGGGGGT
>DATMSC010000684.1:0-5607 GCA_035565595.1 Longimicrobiales bacterium
TGCCATTCCACCTCGGGCACTGGCCGCAGTGCGCGCCGAGTCTCGACGACGTCGACGCCAACATCTGCCACGGCGCCCGCATCTTCGCGCACTACTTCCAGGAGGAGCGTGGGAACATCGATCGCGCCCTCCTGCGCTACAACGGCTGTGTCCGCGGCACTGTCACGCCCGATTGCGAGGACTACCCGTACCACGTCTTCGCCCGCGCCGGCCGAGCCAGCGTGCTGACCTGGATACAGACGCTGCCGCCGTTCGGGGAGACGCCGTGAACGGCATAGGGCCAGGGCTGGGGCTGGGGCCAGGGCTAATGCCGGCGAGGTTATGAATCCGGCGCGCCGCGTACTCTCCGGTGAGGTCAACGATACCGGGCCGGGGGCAGTTTCGCTGGCGAGGCGGATCGCTCGCAGGGCCCGGGATCGACGCCATCACCGGCGCAGCCTCCCCCGGCCCCATTAGCCCCAGCCCCAGCCCTGGCCCTATGCCGTCCTAGGGAAGACACGACCGCAGCAGACCAATGACCTGTTCGCTGTGGAATGAGCGGGCGCGGGCGAGGATCTCGTCGTGGGAGTCTTCGACGAAAATTGGCGCGGTATAGACGTCGCGGGCCGTGGCGCCGTCATCGCTCTCGTCGGCTGCGGAGAAGCGAAGTCGTGCGCGCACGTAGCGATCGTGCGGCTCGGGGTCCTGGAACTCGACGTAGACATCCCAGAACCGGCCCTCGTGGGCCAGCGTCGCCAGGTGAACACTCTCCGCGGACACGATTCGTCGACTCTCGTGAGGGCTTGGGCTGCGAACCTTCGTGCACCCCGCGTGCGGGACCGGGGCGGCCCGCCGGCAGGATGAGGTGACCGGCGCCGGGCCAACGACGCCGCTTTCGAGACTACGGCGTCACGGTGCGGGGTGCAAGGGGCGATCCCGGGGGGTGGATCCCCTCGAGGCGCTCGGCGGCTCCCGGCTTCCCATACACGCCGCCGACGCCGCAACTACCGTCGCGGACAACACATTCGCTCACCCCGGCTCGCGCCGGTCGCTGGATCGCGCGGTGTCCCGCGCGCCGACGCGGGGCCGTCTCCTCCTGCGCGGAGAGCCGGGCTCATCCCCGTGGGTACGGCAGCCGCGGCCGGGATATGGCAGGCGGCGAGCCGCAACTCGCCGCCTTGCGTCGTCGCGCCGGAACACGGCCGGTTCGTCCATCCACCACAGCCCGTCAGGCCACGGGCGTGGCACGCGGCCGGCGAGTACGGGACGTCCTCGGCGCGGCGGGCTCAGGCGGCACGCCGCGGGAGGCCAGCTCCGCCCTCACCATCGCCAGTACCTGGTCCGGGCTGATCCGCTCCGAATCCCAGAAGCGAGTAAACGCGTTGCCCCGCCGCCCCTTGCGGTCGCAGTCCACGGAGCCCGCGCCGCCGCGGCGGTAGCTGAGCACGCAGCCATCCCATGTGCCGCGCTTCACGGCGCCCCGCTGCAGATCGGCTTCGAGCTGGATGAGACCATCGTGTGAGAATTCCTGGAGCTCGGCGCGCAGCTCGGTTTCAGCGTCGCCCTGACGTGGACTGGAGAGGAGCGAGAACAGCCACATGATGTGCCTCCTGCCAGGATGAGGACCTGCGTGGACATGGCGGCGGAACCGGGGCCGACTCCGCGCGGGAGAGCGCCGTGCACTGCAGAGCGGGTACGAAAAAAGACGGCTCCACCGATGCCGCTGCACCGCGGAGCCGTCTCATCACTGGGGCGGCAGGGCTCGAACCTGCAACCTGCCGGTTAACAGCCGGCCGCTCTGCCCATTGAGCTACACCCCATCAGGGGGTACGCCTGGCGCCGTGAACGGGCGACCACGCGCACGGGCCAAGATAAGGGTGAAACTCGATCCGGTCAAGCGCTGGCGGCATCCGGAAACTTCGTAATGCGCGCCGCGCGCTTTCTACCGGCACCGCCGGTCGCCCGGTGAACGCATTGGTCACGCAGCGAGCCGCGCTCCCGCAGCACCTGTGCCCGTACACACACGCGCGTTGCGTTGATCAGCCGCACCGGCGGATCCGACCCCTCGATCGCGTACTGGCGACGACCCTCTTCAACGTGCGTCGCGGGCCAGGTGCCGATCCGTACGACCGCGACCACCCGAGGCGGCCCACAGATCGCACTATAGGTCCGCACCACCCCGGGCGCGCCGTGCACATGCCGTGCCCCGAGGCGATCGCAGCGGCGTCGGCTCCCCGCGCATTGCCCCTCCGCGACTTGCGCGGGAGCGACCCGGCGCGGTACCATCCAGCAGAATCGGCGCGTGGCGCCGCAGGGGCGGGAGACCGCCACGGCGCCGGTCACAACGTGAATAGTTTCGGCGCGATAGCCGTGAATCTCAGATCCGCCGTGGTACAGGACCGGTCCGGGCTCGAGCGGGATCTCCGCTCCCTCGAGAAACAGGCGATGGCCGCTATCAGCGGCTTCGAAGGGCCGTTCTACAACAAGGCGGGCGATCTGTGCGTCGAGGCGGGCCTGGTCGAGCGCTCGCTCGGTTACTACGGCCTCGCCATCGACAGCTACCTCATGGCTGGGCGGTGGGATTCGGCTGCCGCGGTCTGCCGCAAGCTGCTGCGCGTGTCACCCAGCGCGGTGCGCGCGCATTGCACGCTGGCCTGGCTCTCGATCGGGCGAGGCTGGGTCGGCGACACGCAGCGAAGTCTCGACGACTACGTCGCCGCAGCGCGCAAGGCGGGCCGCGAACGAATCGCCATACGCCACCTCCGCATGATGGGCGAGGCGACCGCGGACCCCGATGTCCTGGCCGCACTCGCCGACCACCTCGACGCTCTCGGTGAATCGGATGCAGCCGCGGCGATGGCCGACGCCATCGCCATCGGCGAGGAGCTGGATGATACCGGCGAACCACCCGATCCGGAGCTTCGGTGGCAGAAGGTTTTGCGCGCCGCGCTCATGCGCCCGGACGAGCTGGACGACCTCTGACCGGCAACCGTTCGGGCTTCCTTTCGGCGGGGTTGCGCCCGCCGTACTCCCGCCCCAAATTCCCGCCGCCGAATTGCATAATGATTCGGCGGCTACACGAGATGCAGAGCGAGGAATGGACGCGCCAACAGCGCGACAGCGCGTCCGTGGCAACGCGGACCCGCCCTCGTCGGTGACAGTACACTAGCATTCCAGGTAACCATGGCACGACCGAAGTGGGCGGTCCTCGCGGCGATAGGTGCGGCGATCCTGGTCGGTTCCGGATTCGCTGCCGTGGGCGGATGGCCCTCGTCGCAAGCCGTCCAGCCGATCGACTTCCCCCACGACGTACACGCCGGTACCAACCAGATCCCGTGCATGTATTGCCACTTCTCGGCGGACCGCTCGCCGTCGGCGGGTATCCCGCCCGTCCAGGTCTGCGCGGGATGCCACGTGCCGGTTGCCGGTCTGGTCGCTATCCCGGGTTCCAATCGGCCGGAGGAAGTCGAGAAGCTGGTCGGCTACATCGAACGGCAGGAGCCGATCCCGTGGGAGCGGATCCACGACCTGCCGGACCACGTCCAGTTCACACACATGATGCACATCAATGCCGGTGTCGACTGCGCCGAGTGCCATGGCCCGGTCGAGACGATGGCGGAGGTGCGACAGGTCGAGTCGCTCCAGATGGGGTGGTGCGTGAACTGTCACCGCGAGCGCGGGGCGCGCACCGACTGCTTCGTCTGCCACTACTAGGAAACAGCAGCCATATGACAGATACCATGGGCGGGCCGCACGGCAACCTCGGAACGAGGCGGATCGACGCCGGGCGCGGTTACGGCGCCGTGTCCATCGCCCGTAAGGAGCGACGACATGGCTGACGGAATGGAGAGGCGCAAGTTCCTGAAGGTGCTCGGTGCCGCCGGTGCCGGCGCTGGCATGCTCGGCTGTTCTCCGAATGGCGCGGAAAAGATCATACCATACGTGATCCCGGCCGAGGAGATCGTGCCCGGGATCGCGACGTGGTACAGGACGACCTGCCGCGAATGCCCTGCCGGCTGCGGCATGGAGATCCGCACCCGCGAGGGTCGTGCGGTCAAGGCTGAGGGCAGCTCGCTCTCGCCGATCTCGCACGGCGCGCTCTGCCCCCGCGGCCAGGCTTCACTGCACGGGCTCTACAACCCCGACCGCGTCCCGCAGGCGCTGGTGCGCAGCGGTGGCACGCTCCAGCCCGTGAGCTGGAGCGACGCCGAAGACCGGCTGGTTCAGGCGCTCGGACAGGCTCAGGGGCAGGCCGTGTTCCTGACCGGTACCTTCACCGGCGCGCTCGACCGCCTGATCGACGAGTGGTGCGCCGCCATGGGTGTCGAGCGGGTTCGCTACGACACCTTCGCTTGGGAGCCGCTGCGCGCGGCCAACCGCCTGCTCTTCGGAATCGACGCCGTCCCGGTCCACGACTTCGCGAACGCCAGCGTGGTCGTCTCCTTCGGCGCCGACTTCCTCGAGACCTGGATTTCGAACGTCGACTACGCGCACGGCTACGCCGCGGGCCACGCCTACGACAACGGCCGGCGAGGACTGCACGTCAGCGTGACGCCGCACCAGTCGCTGACCGACATGAACGCCGACGTCTGGCTCGCTGCCCGGCCGGGTACCGAGCACCTCGTCGCGCTCGCCATGGCCCGCTCGATCGTGGACCAGGGGCTCGGCAACGCCGGCGCCGCCGCCGCATTCCTGCAGCAGGTGGACGTGGCCGCCGCAGCCCAGGCCGCCGACGTCCCCGTCGACCAGATCACGAGCGTCGCCCGCGCCTTCGCCAATGGTGGCAACTCGCTGGCCGTGGGTCCGGGCGTCGCGAACGCCGGCACGAACGCGACGAGCGTCGCGCTGGCCGTCGCGCTCCTCAACTACGTGGCCGGCAACATTGGCCGGACCGTCGACTTCGCTCGCCAGGAGCTGTTCGCGAACACGGGTAGCTACCAGGAGCTGGTCGGGCTCTTCGACAGGATCCGCAGCGGTCAGGTCACCGCGCTGCTGGTGCACGGGCCGAACCCGCTGTACGGCGCGCCGCTCCCCGCCGACGCGGCCTCGCTCCTCAACAACATCCCGTTCCTCGCCTCTTTCTCGAGCTACGAGGATGAGACGACGGCGAGGGCAGACCTGCTCCTGCCGGACCACCACTTCCTCGAGAGCTGGGGCGACTACGTGCCCCGAACCGGCGTCTTCTCGCTGATCCAGCCGGTCATGCTCCCGGTCTTCGCGACGAAGCAGGCGGGCGACGTCCTGATCTCGACGGCCCGCCGTGCCGGCGCGCCGCTGCCGTCCACCGCGACCACCTACTACGAGTACCTCCAGGCCCACTGGCAGGAAGTGGTCTACCCGGCGACCGGCGCGACCCAGCCGTTCGACACGTGGTGGCGCCAGGCTCTCGTCGACGGCGTCGTCACCTCGCCGGCGGCGGCGGAGGCCGTGGCGGTCGAGCCGAATCCGGCGGCGCTCGGGCAGATCTCGCTCGAGCCGGCGCAGATCACCGGGAGCGGCGAATACACGCTCGTGGTCTACCCGTCGATCCGCCTCTACGACGGCCGCATGGCCAACCGGCCGTGGCTGCAGGAGCTGCCTGACCCGGTCAGCAAGATCTCCTGGACCTCGTGGGTCGAGGTCAACCCG
>DATMSC010000685.1:0-9725 GCA_035565595.1 Longimicrobiales bacterium
TTGTTCGGGTAGTTCAGGTAGAGGATGCGTGTACGCCGCAGCACGTCCGCCGGAATCCCGTCGAGCGGGATGAGGAAATCGTCCCCGGCGCGCAGCGGCACCGTATGCGGTTCACCACCGGCGAGCAGCGTCCCTCCGAGATACGGGAGGTAGCCCGGGTCCGGCAGGACCGTGGCGTCCCCCGGATTGACATAGCAGAACGCGAGGTGCGCTATTCCCTCCTTCGAACCGATCAGCGGAAGGATCTCCCGCATGGGATCGAGCTCCACGCCGAAACGGCGCCGCATCCACGACACGATCGCCTCGCGATACGCCGGTAGTCCGAGCTGGTACGGATACCGGCTCATGCCCGGGTCGGCGAGCGCCCGCGCGACGGCCTCGACCGCGACCGCCGGCGGCGGCAGGTCGGCGTCGCCGGCGCCGAGGTCGATGACATCCACGCCGCGTTCGCGCAGCTCCCGCTTGACCTGCGGTACATCCGCGAGTGGATAGCCCGGAAACCCCTGGAATCGGCGCGCGAGCTCAGGCATCCCTTCCCCTCCACATTCAGTACCGGCACCCCGACTCGTATCCCGTTACTCATGGGACGAACGAGACCGCCGCGTGGCGACACCTCATGGCCCCACGTGAAATCGCCGCGGCGCATTCCTACGCTCTGGACTTCGCAAAACAGGCATCATAGGGCACTTGCGTGCGCGGCGCCAGCACGCCGAAAGAAAAAAACCGGGGATCGTCGATCGGTTGCCACACCGCCTCCCTCCGGATATTCTACGCTATGTTCTTCCAACACGTTGACGGCATTCATCGCCTGTCCGCGCCGGCATCGTCGGCACGCCCCCGGGCCCAGCATGAATGGACGAGACGTGCCGGAAACTGGACACTGAACATTGACCGCTCAACACTGATAACCGAGCACTGTTCACCGCACGCTTCCTCCCGATGACGGTTGCCGTTCACCTTGGCGTCCAGATCCGGTTGCACTTTCGCAACCGCATGGCGCTGATCTACAGCTACATCTTCCCGACGATCTTCCTCGTGGCGTTCTGGGTGCTGTACCGCCACGAGACGGTGCCGCTGGTGCGGCACATGGGGGAGCTGCTGACGGTGACGGCGCTGGGCGGAGCGTGTTTCGGGTTGCCGACGTCGCTGGTGAGCGAGCGGGAGCGGGGGGTGTGGCGGCGGTTCCGGCTGGCGCCGGTGCGGACGGCGACGCTGGTGCTTGCGACGCTGGTAGCGCGGTACGTGTTGCTGCTGACGGCCGGGGTGCTGCAGCTTGCGCTGGCGATGGGGGTGTTCGGGATGCCGGCGCCGCAGCACCCGGTGGAGCTGTTCCTGGCGTTCACGCTGGTGTCGTTCGCGTTCCTGGGGCTGGGGCTGGTGATCGCGGCGCTGTCGGACAACGTGCCGGCGGTGCAGGCGCTGGGGCAGTGCATATTCCTGCCGATGCTGGTGATCGGTGGGGTGGCGGTGCGGATCGAGACGCTGCCTGCGTGGGCGCAGCACGTGTCGGCGTACTTTCCGGGGCGGTACGCGGTGGAGTCGCTCCAGGTGACGGTGGCCGGGGACGGGCTGGGGGGCTCGCTGTACGCGCTCTTCGCGCTGGTGGCGATCGGGGGCGCGGCGTTCCTGGCGGGGTCGAAGCTGTTCCGCTGGGACCAGCAGCAGCGCTTTGCGCGGCTGCCCGGGAAGGGGTGGGTGGCGGCGGCGGTTGCGGGGTGGGTGTTCGTGGGCGGGCTGGCGCAGGCGACGGGGCAGGTGTCGGTGGGTGTGCCGCTGGGCTCCGGCGCCGTGCCCGTCAGCGCGCTCTTCGGCGGCTCGACTCCGCAGAGCGGAGCGGCTGTTGGTGGCGTTCCCGCGGGCGATTCCACGCCGTCGACCCCGGCTGGCGCGGATTCGGTCGCTGTGGCGAGCGGTCCGGGCGATGGTGCCCCGGGTCCGGTGACTGCGGAAGGCGGTGCCGTTGCCGGCGAGCCGGCCGTGGACTCGGTCGCCGTGGGCATGGGCGAGCCTTCCCCGGACGAGTCAGCGGACGCGCCACGGCCCCCCGAGCCGCCCGAGGACACGCCGCAACCTCCGGCCGAGCCGGTCGTGGCGGAGGCGGCTCCGACTGATTCCGCGGGAACCGTGGTCGAGGCGGCGAGTCCCGCGGCCGCACCGCCGCAGCCATGGGCTACGGTTACCATGGCGCAAATCGACTCGCTCAACTTCTTCTCGCTCCCGCCGGACGATGGCATTGTCGCGCCGGTCGCATCGTATTCCGAGGACCTGCCCGGGGACGTGCTCCCCACCCTCCAGTGCATCCGCGCGATGCTGCCGGCGTGGCCACCGGGCCAGGTCGACGATCCGGTCCAGCAGGTCCGCAATTTCCTGTACATCGCGGCAGTCCCGGACATGTACCAGGTCGAGGAGCTCGAGCGCTGGATCCCGCTGATCGTGTTCCAGCACCTCGCCGCCAACCGGGACCCGGACGAGCTCATGAAGGAGCTCTACTGGATCGTCATGAACCCGAACGACGGCGACGACTGGGGCGCCACTCAGCTCCACGCGGTGTGTCTGGACATGGGTGCACCGGCTGACGTCGAGACGCTGCGCGAGAGGACGTGGTTCTATGCGTACAAGTTGCTCGGCCGCCTGGCAGGATACTTGGAGCAGCAATGACGCTCGCGCAGATCGGCCGCGGCTGCGCCGCCACGCGCCCCCTTTACCGCACGCCTTGACGTCTCGCAGCAACCTGCGGTACGTTGAGCCGCTCAGGTTTCTATTCGAACAACAAGCGGTGATGTACCTGGCTGGTACTGGCCACCGGATTCCCGGCAGTGCCTCCCGTACGCGATCTCCCCGGTCGGGTCGGGCTGGCCAGCGCGGTGCGGGTCGGGTCGCCCTGCGAGCAGGGCGCAGGACGTGCGGAGCGAAGCGCGCATCGGCCCGCGCACCAGCCAGTTGGAGAAACGCCCCCGGCAATCGCGGGATGCGTGTCCGGGCGACGTGACCCCGGTATCTCCCCATCGCTGACGGAAAGCATTACCGGCAACTGAAACCGGGGATGCCGTCGCTGCGCGTGCAGCTCGCGCGGAGTCGGCAGACGAGAACGACTGCCGCGGCCGCGCGTCCCCGGACGTTGCCGACGGTACGCGCCAGGAGGTCGTCGTGTCTGGGTACGGGCGGCCAACCGAACTGGTGTCGCGCATCGGCGCTGTGGGCGATCGCCCGGGCGGTGGTGCGGCATGGATCGCCACCGTGGCCGGCGTGTGCGTGCTGGCCATCGGACTGCTCGTGCTGGGCGGGTGGACGTTCGATTGGCCGTGGGTCATCGTCTGGACCAGCGGCGACAGGCCGATGTGGCCGCTCACGGCGATCATGCTCGTCCTTGGCGCGTCCGCCCTGCTGATCCTCGGGCGGGGAGAGCCGGGACCGGTGGCGGCGCGCATCGCGGGCGGTATCGCCGTCGTGGTGGCGCTGGCGGCGGCTGCCGTTCTGATCGAATCGATCCTGGTGCTGGATCTCGGGATCGAGAGCGCGCTGTTCCCCGACACTGCAGCATTGCGCGATGCCAGGTGGCCGGGGCGGCCTGCTGGTATGACATCCGTGTCGCTGCTCGCAATCGCCATTGCGCTCTGGCTCCACACGTCGGGGTTCACCCGGCGCTACATGCTCGCCCATCTCCTCGCCGCGGTCGCCGCGCTCGGCACCGTTCACTCCCTCTTCCTCTTCACGTACGACTTCGGGAACCGGGCCGCCCACGACATACCGCTGAACACTGCACTCGCCGTGTTCATCCTGGCCGTGGGGATCGTCTTCGTACGCCCGGACCGCGGGCTGATGGTTCCCATTACGGCCACGGACCTCGGCGGCCGCCTGGCACGGAGGCTGCTCCCCGCGGCTGTATGCCTGCCGTTCGTCCTCGGCCTCATCTTCGTGATCGCGGTGACCTCCCTATCGCTGAGCGAAGTCCACGGGTTCGCTGCGGTCATCCTGGTCATGATGGCCGGGTTCGTCGCCATGGTCTGGCGTCACGCGGCAGTGCTGCACGACCTGGAGGCGCGTCGCGAGGAGGCGAGAGCCGAACGTGAAGCGGCGCTGCAGACGGCTCGCGCCGAACGGGCGTATCTCCAGTCCGTCATCGACAACCTGCCGGTCGCGGTGGTGATCGCCGAGGCGCCGACGGGCCGGCTGGTAATGCACAACCGCCAGTTCGACCGGGTGACGGGACCGCAGTACCGCGTTGCGTCGTCGACGCAGGAATACCAGGTCCATCGGCTGTTCCACGTGGACGGCCGACCATACGAGCCGCGGGAAATGCCATTGACCCGCGCAATCCGGGACGGCGAATCGATCGAAGGCGAAGAGATCGAGTACGACCGCTTCGACGAGCTCCGCGGGATCATGCGCGTGAGCGCGCGTCCCATCCGTTCCGAATCCGGCGAGGTCATCGCCGCCGTCGCCGTGATGATCGATGTGACCGAAGAGCGGCGCATGGCGCGGGAGCGCGAGGACGTCGCGGCAAGGTTGCGGCTTGCGCTATCCGCCAGCCGGATGGGCACCTGGGAGTGGGACCTCGCGTCCGATCGTATTCTCTGGTCCCCGGAGCTCGAGGTGATCCACGGGATGGCGCCCGGCACATATCCCGGGACGTTCGACGCGTTCTGCGACACAGTCCACCCCGACGACAGGGACCGCGTGATCACGGCCGTCCACGACGCGCTCATCCGACGCAGCCCGTACCACGTCATCTACCGGGCCATCCTGCCGGACAACGCCGCACGCCGCTTCGAAGCGTGGGGGCGAGTGTTCAGCACGCCAGCGGGCTACCCTGAACGCATGGTCGGGATCTGCTGGGACGTCACCGAGAGGGAATCCGCGCGTGCCATCGAAGCGAGCCTCGCCACCATCGTTTCGAGCTCGCCTGACGCGATCATAGGGAAGGATTTCGACGGCACGATCACGAGCTGGAATCGCGGGGCGGAGCGGATGTACGGGTACTCCGCCGAAGAGGTGATCGGCAAGAGCAGCACGATTCTGATGCCGCCCGACCGTGAATCGGACGTGGAGATGATCATGGCGGAGCTGCGCCGCGGTCGCGCGGTCGAGAACTTTCGCACCGAGCACGTGACGCGCGACGGCCGTCGGCTCGCCGTGTCGATCACTGTTTCGCCAGTTCGTGACGCCGAGAACAGGATCGTCGGTGCCGCGGCGATCGCGCGGGACGAGACCGAACGCGTCCGGGCGGAGCAGGAACGCGAACGCATCCTCGAACGCGAGCGCAGCCTCCGCGAACGCGTGACCGGAATCCTCGAGAGCATGGTGGACGGGTTCGTCGCCCTCGATACGGAGTTCCGGATCACGTACATCAACCCCGCCGCGGCCGAGCTGGTTGCGAGATTCCTCGACAGGCAGTCCAGCGAGCTGGTCGGCAGGGTCCTGTGGGAGTGCATTCCGGGGCTGAAAGGGACCGATTTCGACGGCGCGCTGCGCAGAGCCATGCAGGCGAGGGAGTCGGTGGTCATCGAATCGTTTCTGGAATCGGTCGACGCGTGGATGGAGCTGCGCGCCGCCCCGACGCCGGACGGCCTCGCCGTCTTCGTTCGCGACGTCACGGAACGCCACGTCGCGGAGCAGGAACGGGAGGCACTGCTGGTACGCGAGCAGGAAGCGCGGGCGGAAGCGGAACGACGAAGGGAGGAGCTGCAACAGGTGCTGGAGAGCCGTGAGCGGCTCATGCGCGGGTTCTCCCACGACGTGAAGAACCCGCTCGGTGCCGCGGATGGCCAGCTCTATCTGCTGGAGGAGGGCGTGCCGGACCGGCTCGAGCCGAGACCGCACGAGCGGGTTGTGCGCGCGCGACACTCGATACGCGCCGCACTGAGGGTCATCGAGTCGCTCGTCGAGCTGGCCAAAGCCGAGTCTGCCCAACTCCAGTTCGAGTATTCGCCCCTCGACGTGGTGGCCATGGTGCGCGACGCGACCGAGGAGTACCGCGGCGCGTGCGCGGCGAAGGGGCTCTCGATCTCCGTCGCCGCGGATCCGAACGTGCAACCAATTGTGACCGACGGCGATCGGGCACGTCAGGTGTTGGGCAACCTGCTGGCCAATGCCGTGAAGTACACGGATGAAGGTGAGATCCGCGTGCGCGTGGCCGCGGTCGGCGAGGGGGATGCCCAGTGGCCCGGGGAGTGGGTCAGGATCGACGTCGAGGACACGGGCCCCGGGGTTCCGGCCGAAAAGCACGACGAGATCTTCACCGAGTTCACGCGTCTGTCCACGCACACCGCCGACCGCGGTGCCGGCCTAGGCCTCGCCATCGCCCGGCGCCTGGCGCAGCTCCTGGGAGGCGACATCACGCTGGAGAGCGAGCCCGGTCGGGGCAGCACCTTCACACTCTGGCTGCCCCGGCTGTCCGTGGACGCTCCGGATGACTGGCGCTCCGAGGTCCGCGTGCGAGTGCCGGTCAACGCGGAGTCCCGGCGCTGAGTCGGATCCCCGCACGATCGGAGCACGCGTTCACGGGACTGTCGTCGTCGCCACACCACGCCGCCGACATGTTCACGTTTCGGCCGCGAATGTCGCTCGAGACACCGCCGGCGTGAGCCGTCGACGCGGCTCCGAGCCAGCCTGGCCGTTGGTCAGACGTGATCCCTTGCCTCGTGCGTCCCCTCCTGCCGTGCGCAGTGCGCGCAGCAGTACATGGTCCCGTTGGCCTCCACGCCGTGGCCGACGATGCGCGTGCCACAGTGGGCGCAGCGCGGGGCCATCCCCTGGATCGCGCATTCGAAGCTGTCGAACACGTGTGAAGTCCCGCCCTGCGTGATCGTGAAGGCACGCTCGTAGTCGTTACCGCAGGTCTCGCACTGTGGCATGGGCTCCTCCTGGTTGGTCGGGTGCGGTTCCCGCCTCTCCTGCTGCATGCCCCGGACCAGTACGGTGGATGCCGCCGCAGCGCAGATGTCCCCGGCGACGCGCACGCCACTCTGGCTCCGCATCGCGTGGCGGCAAGGCAAATCCGTCGTTAGACTCAATCCATGGACGATGGACGATCGGTGGTGTGGCCTGAAGCGGCCGAACGGCTGAAGGACGATCCGGCATTCGGGCCGCTGGTCGCGAAGATCGGTCCGGTACGGCTGGCGGAGAGCGATGAGGACCCGTTCCGCGCGCTCGCTACCTCCATCATCTACCAGCAGCTCGCGGGGAAGGCGGCGGCCACCATACATGGCCGCTTCGTTGCCGCGCTCGAAGGTGCTGTCACGCCGGAGCGGGTGCTGGCGATGCCGGACGACGTTCTTCGCACTGCCGGCCTCTCTGCCAACAAGATCGCCGCGATCCGCGACCTGGCCCGCCGTGCGGATTCGGGCGAGCTGGGCCTCGAGCGGATCCATGAGCTGAGCGACGAGGAAGCCATCGACCGGCTCACCCGGGTCCGCGGCATCGGCGTGTGGACCGCGCACATGTTCCTGCTCTTCCAGCTCCGCCGCCCCGACGTCTGGCCCACGGGCGATCTCGGCGTGCGCAACGGGATAGCGCGCGTGCTCGGGCTCTCGCAGCCACCCTCGCCGGCGGAGCTGGAGTGGATCGGCGTAGGTTACCGCCCGTGGCGTAGCGCGGTGGCGTGGTACTGCTGGCGTGCCATCGACACCGCCGGCCGCGCCTGAACACGGACGGCGGACTCTCCCGGACACCATCGCGGCTCATCGCCCCGGCCGCGGTACCCCAGAGGCTTTCCGTGATCCCGCCGCGTGGAGAGCTGCCGCCGCCGGGCCAGGACCCGCAGCCCGCCCGGGCTGACGCCGTATCGTCCTCACTGGACCGCCGTCCCCTCATAGAGGTCTCTACGGAGGCCCGGCGTCTGCCCGGGAGGGTACATGTCGGCCCGAGGCGGGTACTCGATGGCGTGCCCGCTTCGTGGTGACGTCGCTGCACGCGGCATGGATTACGGACCGGGATGCATGCGATGGACAGGTTGATGAGTGCGGGAACGCTGGCGATCATCCTCGCGCTGGGGTGCACCGGTGGACCGGCGCCCGAGGGGACGATGGACCGGGACAGCGCCGCGGAGTCCGGGCTGGCCACCCCGATCGGTAACAGCGGCAGCACCCGGTCGGACGGCGCGGCTTCAGCAGCCGATACATCGCCGGCGTGCGCGGGTACGATCATCGACGGCAGCGGTGTCGGCGCCGTCCGCATTGGCACGACCGTGGTAGATCTGCGTCGTGACTGCGAAGTGGTCGGGGACACGACGCTCCTGCTGGAAGGCGAGGCGCAACCGGCGCTCATCATAGATGTCGACGATGTGCCGGTCGTCGCCGAGATCGTTGACGACCGCGTCTGGCGCGTCCGGGTGACGGGCCCCGGCCTCGCGACCGCGGACTCGATGCGTGTCGGGATGCCCGCCAACCGTCTGGGCGAGTACCCCGGGGCACGCGTGGTGGCGGGCGAGGGCGTGAGCGTGGTCGTCGTGCCGGAGCATTGCGGACTGAGCTACGTGATCGGACTGCCGCCCGCCCCCGGGGTGGGGACCGCGGAATCGCTGGCGGCGTTGCCCGACGACGTCCGGATCGAGAGTATCCTGGTCTTCGGCTGCGACACCGGGACCGATTGAAGCACGGGGGAAGGCGAGATGTGTGGTCGCTACAACTACCTGAGTGACGGCCCCGGTTTCCGGGACGAGTTTGAGGCGGTCCTGACCTTCGACTGGGAGCCGCGCTACAACATCGCGCCGTCGCAACCCGTCCCCATCGTGACGCTCGAGGATGGCGCCAGGGTCGCGCGGCTGGCGAGCTGGGGGTTCCTCCCGGCGTGGGCACGCGACCCGAATGGGCGACGCCCCATCAACGCCCGGTCGGAAACCGTCGCCACGAACGGAATGTTCCGGAACGCGTTCCGCCACCGCCGCTGCCTGATCCCCATGACAGGGTGGTACGAGTGGATGCAGTCGGAGGGCGGCAAGATCCCCCACTGGATCCGTCCGGCGGCGGGCCCGGACGCTTTCGCGGGGATCTGGGACCGCTGGGGCGAGGGTGACGACGCCCTCGTCACCTGCGCGGTGCTCACCACCGATGCCGCGCCATCGATCGCGCACATCCACGACCGGATGCCTGTGGTTCTCGACCGGGATGAATGGGACACATGGCTGGCCGGCCCGCCGGAGGCCGCCGCCAGCCTGCTCCGCCCCTACCCCGGACCCCTGGCCTGGCACGCGGTGTCGCGCTTCGTGAACTCACCGTTCAACGAAGGGGCGCTGTGCGTCGAGGCGGTCGGGTGAGCACGCATGCCGGGTCATTTCACGAGACTGAAACGGAAAGAAGCACGTTGGACGAGCTGGAGATATACGAGCGGATCGGGGAGGAGGGGTTCCAGCGGCTGATCGCCGCGTTCTACCGCCAGATTCCCGACGACGACATCCTCGGGCCCATGTACCCCGAGCACGACCTCGCCGGCGCGGAGCAGCGACTCCGCGACTTCCTGGTGGGGAGGTTCGGTGGGCCGCCCCGATACATGATACAGCGCGGCCACCCCAGGCTGCGCATGCGCCACCTCCCCTTCCCCATCGACGCCCGGGCGAGTCAGCGCTGGCTCGAGCTCATGGGCCGGGCGCTGGATGAGGCCAGCTTGCCCGAGGACGTGGACCAGGCACTGCGCCAGTTCTTCGCCATGGTCGCCCGCGGGCTGATCAACCAGGCATAAGGGACGCGGTCCGGAACACCGATCAGGCCGGTGGACCGGGCAACGCCGAA
>DATMSC010000686.1:0-6228 GCA_035565595.1 Longimicrobiales bacterium
CGAGCGGGAGACGACGGCCGCGGCGCTCGTGGCAACCTCCATGGCGCTCTACGCAGGGGACTGGAACGAGCCAGGCGCGCCGTGGCCGACGCGCCGGATTCCCGTGGCTCTACTCGAGGGCGCGGCCCGCGAGGGGTGGAACGCCGTCGCGGCCGCCGAACGTGTGTTCCTCGCATCCGCGCCCGCGACGGTCCGGTAACTACGACTCAACCTTCGAGTCGTAATTGTAGTAGTAATAGTAGTGGTCCGTGACGGACTCGTCGGGGTCGTTGATGACGATACCGGCGACCCTCGTGCCGACCTTTTGCAGCTGTTCCATCGCCCGCTGTGCCGCATCGCGCTGCGTCCGCCCGGCCCGCACGACCAGGATGGCGCCATCCATGTGGAGTCCGAGGATCGTCGCATCCGAAGCGGCCAGTACCGGTGATGAGTCGACGATCACGAGGTCGAGCTTCGTGCCGAGCACCTCGATCAGGTGCTTCACGCGAGGGATGCCGAGCAGGTCCGCCGGGTTCGGGGGGAACGAGCCCGCCGGGATGACATAGAGGTTCGGCACCTCTGTGCGGTGCATGACTTCTGCCAGTCCATGCGTACCGATGAGGTAATCCGTGAGCCCCGGCTGCTTCGAGATGGAGAAGATCGAATGCACCCGCGAACGACGCAGGTCGCAGTCGATCAGCACCACACGCAGCCCCTGCTGCGCCACGGATACGGCAAGGTTCGCCGCCGTCGTGGTCTTCCCCTCCGTGGCTGACGGGCTCGTCACGAGGATCGTGCGGAGCTCCTGGACCGCGTGGGAGAAGAGCAGGTTCGTCCGGAGGATGCGGAACGCTTCCGACACAGCGCCGAGCTGGTCGGTCGCGGTCACGAGCTCCAGCGTCTGCGCCGCCGTCTTCTTCGCGACGGGGGGCGGCGACTTCCGGCGAGGCAACCTCCACCGGGACCCGGGCTCCGGCTCCGACGAAATGCGTGGGATCACGGCGAGGCCGGGAACGCCGAACACCACTTCGACTTCCTCACGGCGCCGGATCGCCGTGTTGAATCCCTCACGGGCGACGGCACCGCCGGTTCCGAGGACGAGCCCGATCACGAAACCCATGAGGAGGGTCTGCTTGCCGCGGGTGCCGAGCGAACGTCCGGGAGCCGTGGCCAGGTTCATGATCCCGTACTGCGGCAGCTCGACAGCTTCGGAAATCCTGGCTCGCTGATACTCCCCCCGGAGCTGTTCGACGATCGCACGGATCGATTCTACTTCGTGCAGGAGCCAGAGCTCCTCCATCTCCGAGTCGGCGAGCGACTGGATGGATGCGGCGCTGCGGTCGTGGAGCTGTTCCGTCGCCTGTATGCGGGCTTCGATGCCCTGCACGTGATGGGTGAGCGCTTCGACCAGCTTGGCTTCCGTCGAAGCCATGAGGCCAGAGATTCGCTGGACGTCCGGGTGCTCGATCCACACACCCCACTCCCCCGCGGTCATCTGCTCCCGCTCGTTCTGATACGACACGATCTGCGAAACGAGCTGGGCAATGATCGGATTGTTCGAAGTCGCGGACGCGGTCATGACCGACCAGATCCACTCGTTCGTGGCGCCGCCCTGCGTCTCGTGCGCCGTGATCAGCGCGAGGATCGCATCGCGCTCGGCGGCCAGATCGTCACGACGGAACTGCAGGTCGCGGAGATATGCCTGGTGCGCGGACAGGTCCTGGCCGGGGCCATAGATCTGGCGGCTGCGCCTGAAGTCACTGAGGGCGCGATAGGCTTCGGTCAGGAGCGTGCCCATCTGGGCGATCTGTTCCTCGATGAACTGCCGCCGTTGCTGCGATATCTGCTGGTGCCGACCGAGGTTGTACGCCTGAAACTCCTCGGCGATGGCGTTCACCACCAACTGCGCGACCACGGCGTCCGTCGCCGTGTAGGTGAGATCGATCAGGTTGGTATCCTTCCGCGGTGATGCCGCCAGGTTACCCAGCACTTCGTCGATCGCCGTCTCGCGTCCGACCACCCGCAGCGTGGCGGTTTCCACGCCGGGCCGACGGGGCACCACGAAGGCAACGCCATCGGCGGAGATCGGTTCACCGTACGCGTGCTCGAACACTCCGAAGCGACCCCGCACCTGCACGTGATCCGGCCGGAACGCCAGCCACAATGAGTCGGCGGACGCCGAATCGGAGACCGTGACATCGGCGAGGTCGTCCCACCGAAGCCCTTCCGACGCGATCTTCACCCGAAGCCCTACGCGGTCGACGACGGCACCGGCGACTACCCGGTTTTCCTTGAGTACCACCGACTCGGTAACGAGCGGGTTCGTACGCCACACGACCCAGTCGATGTAGTTGTTGTCGAACTGCCCGGCGAGCGCGCGTCGGGGGTCTTCCATGCGCAGCGTCGCGCGCGCCCGATATCGCGGCGTCTCTCTCGATGCGACGAAATAGGAACCGCCGGTCGCGACAACGATGCAGACCAACACGATCCAGGCGTTGCGGCGCGCTGCGGCCACCAGCTCGCGAAACGACGGGAAGCGGAATTTCGAGCCGACCCGGGGACCGGGGTTCCACTCCTCCGCCGGCAGCCCGCCGTACCACATCGCCGGTTGTGTCGGAGCATCGGACAGCGCAGGGTGTCCCGGTCGTGGATCGTCCGGCCCGTAGGCGTAGCTATCGTTGAAACCCTTCGGAGAGCTCATCTCAGTATGTCGACGAAGGTGAGGATGGCCGTGACCGAACCCGTGAACGAGATGACCGGGAGCACGTAGTCACGGAGCAGGTGGCGACGACGCTCGACGACGATCTGGTCGCCGGAGCGGATGAGTTGCGAAGCCTGGAACGAATCCACCTGGCGAACATCAATGACCTGACGCTGCCCGTTCCGGATCAGCCGGACACGGTCCAGGCGGCCCGTCTGCTCGGACGCGCCGGCGAGCATCACCGCCTCGAATACCGTGACGTTCGGCGAGAACGTGTGCAGCCCCGGAGACGCCACCTCACCGAGCACGAACACCCGGTAACGCGGCAGCAGCACCAGTTGCGGATTGGTCTCGAACCGGCCCAGCGCTACCCGCAGACGCTCCTCGGCTTCCCGGAGCGAGACCCCGGCGACCTTCACGCTACGCAGCAGCGGATGGCCGAGCGTGCTGTCCGGCTGGATCTCGAACTGGCCGCTCATTTCGCCGTTGCGCCAGACGATCAGCTCGACGAAATCGCCCGGGTTCAGCACGCCGGTGGCACTGGCGGCCGATGCCAGCTGCGCCGCCGCCGGGGCGGGTGCGAGGAGTGGCAGCAGCGCGACGAGGAGCGTGGTCGGCCACTGTGATCCGATTTTCATATCGTTCATCCCGTTTGGGGCAGTCTTCATTGAATCGGCGCGGCGCCCGGCCGCGACGACCGGCCCGGTCGCGGGAGAGCGCAGCTACCCGCGAACCCGGATCTCTTCCCTGGCCAGGTACGGCTGGAACGCGCAGCCGGGACCCGCCGGGAGGAAGATCTCCGTGTCCGGCGCTCGTGCGGCGGACTCGACGAACACGGTCACGCCCTCGTAGGTGCCCGCAGCGACGAGCGACCCCGGAGAAAGCACGCGTGTCGCGCCGAACTTCACATATTCGAAGTCGCGGAACGCAATCGGCGAGTCCGCGATGAACCAGTCATGACCGGCAGCATATTGCGGCAGCCCTGCATGCTGGACCTCGGAGAAAAGTTGTCCGGCGACGAGCGTGTCGCCCGAGAGCGGCCTGAACGCCGCCGCCACGGTGCCCAGATCGCCCGCCGCGTTCACGACGCACACCGTGATCGGCGTCTCGACCGTCGATCGCGGCGCATATGGCTGGAAGTCGCACCCGGGACCCGCCGGGAGATAGATCTCGGAAACCGGCGCGACGGCGCCAACCTGGGTGAATACTGTGACACCATCGTATTCACCGGCCCTTGCCAGCTCTCGCGGCGAAAGGATCCGGCGTTCGCCGTAACGCAGGAATTCGCGGTTCTGGAAGGTGACCGGCTGATCGGCCACGAACCACGACCGGTTGGCGGCATACTGCGGCGCTCCGGCGTCGTGCGTGACCCGGTAGGGCGTCCCCTGGAGGAGCGTGTCCCCGGTTATCGGATGCACGTACGCCTCGACAGTTGTGAGCATGCGCTCGGGCGTAACGAGGCACAGCTCGACCCGATCCGGCGGCACGCACCCGTCGCGAAGCGCGAGCATGGAGAGCACCGCGTGAACCGCCATGAGCTCCGGCGGCGGCTGCTCGACGAATGACGCTTCGCTGCGCTGGAGGAGCGCATTGAAATGGCCGATCGCGTCGGCGAGCTGACCGGTCCGCGGCCGTGTCACGATCCCTACCAGAGTGCGGGCGAGCTCCTGCGCCTGCCGCTCGGCGCCGCCACCGGCGAGGACGGCGGCCAGCGCGTCGGGCGACCCGACGCCGAGGATGACGGCGAGGACGGGTTCCTGCGCGGCGACTCCGATCGGCTGCTTCGTGATCCCGTCCATCAGCGCCCGGGCATCCAGTTGCTGCGCCACACAGGCGCGCGCGGCTTCCAGCTCGATCGCCATCTCCGGCGTATACCGCGGCACGTCCTCCGGCCTCGGCGCAAACGGGCCACCGGCCACATCGGCGCCGACGACCGGCGTCACATCGTGCTGTTGCACCTGCGCGGGCACCGGCGAGGCGGCCAGCAGGAGCAAAATCGCGGCGGCGGTCGACATTGCCGCCCCGTGAATGCGTTGCGTTTGCATCAGCGTAACGAATCCATCAGCCCGTCCCAGCGGAATCCAAGTCCTCCGCCTACGATCAGGCGCGCGCCATCACCGGCAGTGCCGGTCAGGTCCGCGAGCGCGAGCGTCACTACGAACGGGATGTCGCGCACGCTCTCCGGCATGAACGGCAGCATGAACGGGACGAGCGAGATTCCAGCCGCCAGGTCCTGGCCGGTCCAGTCGGCGAGCACCGAGAGCGGGCGGAAAACCTGAACACCGGCCGCGGCGAAGACGTTGATCCTTTCCCGGCCTGCCGCGATGTCCGCTTCCCTGCGGAACCGCCCGTTCCCCACACCGACGCTCGCCGTCAGCGAATGGAACGCGGTGTCATCGTCGTCGTCGTACCAGACCTTGCTCACCACCGCGAACAGGCTCGGCTCCGCGTCCACACCACCTCGCCGGATGGCGTTTTCATAGCCGACCGCCACGCCCCAGAAGTTCGGCAGTACGCGGTGCGCCTTGAAGCTCACGCCCACACGGTTTCCGAATCCTCTCCGGACCGTGGAGTAGGAAGCGATGTTGACGTCGAGTCCGATCAGTTCGAGCGCGTTCCCGACACCGAAACCGACGGACACGGCGCCATCCGCGCTGTCGAGGAATTCGTTCCATGGCCGGACGGGAGCGTACCTTGCCCGGTGCACGAAGCCGACGCCGACGTAGCCGTCGCCCCAGCCGGGACCATACGCCGTGGGCGATCCGGCCGTGCTGCCGGGCATCGTCCTCGCCTCCAGCGAGAGCTCGTCGACGGAGCCGGGGATCGGGACGTAGAGTGAAGAGCGGCCCGCCGGTGTCTGGCGCGCGAGGAGCGGGGGCGCGGCCAGGAGCAGCATGACCAGCGCCAGCCAGCAACGTGCGTGACCCGGGCCGGAGCGGTTACGCACACCGCACCTCCGGCGCGAGCGGGTCGGGTCGAGCCGCGGGACCGCCGTGGCGGGCGAGGAGCCACGCCGCCACGTCCGCGGCCGCATCCAGGTCGCGTACGACCTCGAGATTGTAGACGGGCACCTCGCGCGCAATGGCGGCGGCCCGGGAAAGCATCAGCGCCGAGTGTCGGGCGTCGAGGAGCGGCGTGATGGTGCTGTGCCGCGTCAGCGCCTTGAAGGCGTGCAGTTGTGACAGGGGCGTGGCGCGGGCCGGTTCGTCCGGAGCCAGCACCCTGGCCACCGGCCGCAGGACGTAGACGGCGACCAGTGGCGCCGCCGAGCGCATCACCCGGTGATCGGGCCACCCATCGATCGCGACTTTTCCATCCACCGGCGAGCACTGTGTGGCGAATCGGGTCACCGCATCAGGCCAGAGCCGGACCGTGGCGACGCCGGGACGCGCCCGAACGGCGGTGCCGCATTCGATCGGCACGACGTCGTCGCCGACCAGCACGGCTCCCGCAGCGACACACGCCGCCGCGAGCGTGGACTTGCCGTAGTGCTTCGGGCCGACGAAGCAGATCACCCCCTCGCCGGCCTCGACGCCGCTGGCGTGCAG
>DATMSC010000687.1:0-4322 GCA_035565595.1 Longimicrobiales bacterium
CTCGTGGACGAAGACGCTTTCGACGACGGCGAAGCGGAGCCCCGCCCGCTCGATCTCGTCCTTCCGCTCCTCGATCTCGTCCCGCGGCCACACCTCGCCGACGGGTATCTCGTGCAGCGCCGTGACGATCCCCTCGACGCCGGGGATCTGGCGAATGTAACGCAGCGGCACCGTATCGAGCCGCGGCCCGTACCAGCGAAAAGTCATCTGCATGAGCGCGCCTCAGGTGCCGACGGTCTGAGCGGGTGCCGGCGATGGCGTCGCCCTCGGCCTTGAGAGGAGCGTCTGCAGCGGGGCGTCGACACCGGCGCGGTACATGCGCGCGAGCCATCCCCCGACGGCGTCGGCGAAGCCGGGGATGGCGGCGAGGTCGGTGCCCCAGAGCTCGACATCGGCGCATGCGGTGCGGGCGAGCCGGGCGAGGCCGGCGTCGTCGGGATTCCGGAAGTTGCGCCATAGATCGCGCACGCGCTGGCCGCTGTCGTCCGGGGGGACAGAGCCGCCCAGCTCGGCGCGGCGCTGGTGCAGCTCGCCGCGCATGAAGAGGAGGTACGCGGCGAAGCCGAACGCGAGCGCTTCCGGCGGCCGGCCGAAGCGCCGGGCATAGCCGATGATCGAGGGCACCAGCCGCACCCGCACCTTCATCGTCCCCTGGAGCGTGATGTCGAACAGCTCGTGCCGGATGTGCGGATTGGCGAAGCGCTCGAAGACCGCGTCCGCGAACTCGGCGGCGCCAGGCACGTTCAGCGTCGGGAGGATCTCGTCGTAGACGGCCCGGCGGGCGAACTCCCCGATCGCCGGGTGTGTCACCGCTTCGCGCACCGTCTCGCACCCGGCCAGGAGCGCCGCCGGCACCATCAGCGTGTGCGCACCGTTGAGGACGCGGACCTTGCGCTCCCGGTACGGCGTCACGTCTTCCGTGAGGACGACGCCGGGGTCCGCGGCTGCGAAGCGGAGCCGCGCGGCGGTGGCCGCATCGGCCTGGATCGCGAAGAGGCGGTACGGCTCGCAGACGGTGAGCATCGCGTCGGCGTACCCGAGGCGCCCGGTGATGCGTTCGACCTCGGCGCTGGAGACGGGCGGTACGATCCGGTCGACGAGGGTGTTGCAGAACGGCACCGCCTCGCCGACCCAGCGGGCGAACTCGGGCTCGAGTGACCAGCGGCGGGCGAGCTCCAGGACGATCTCGCGCAGTCTGTCGCCGTTGTCGGTGATCAGCTCGCACGGCACGACGACCACCCCGCGGTCGGGATCGAAATCGAAGGCGCGGGCGCGCTCGTAGAGGAATCGGGTGAGCTTCCCGGGGAACGACCGCGGCGGCGAGGCGTCTGGGGCATCGCCGTCGTCGAGGACGATCCCGACTTCCGTCGTGTTGGAGAAGACCAGCTCGAGGTCGGGGTCGCGGGCCAAGGCGAGTACGTCGGCCCACTGCGTGGCGGCGGAGAGCGCCCGGCTCACCGAGCCGATGATGCGGTACTCTTCGCGCGCGACGCCTCCCTCGATCCCCCGGGTGAGGAGCGTGTACAGCCCGTCCTGCTCGTTGACTGCGCTGTCGCGGCCGCTGCCGGTGGAGCCGACCATTACGATCCGGCCGCCAAAGTCGCCGCTGCGATTGGCGGCATCGATGAAATATTCGACGAACCCGCGCAAAAAGCCGCCGGTCCCGAACTGCACCACTTTTTCCGGAAGGTCGAGGAGTGCGACGGGCGGCGCTCCGACATCCCGTCTGCTCTGGAATTCTGGCGAAGCGACCAGCGCGCGGTCGAGAACCGGCAAACTGCTCAGGGGAGGCCTCCTTCCATGCGGCTCGCCGCCGACACCCTGCAGCGAGACGGAATCACGTCCGGAGGGAGGGTAGCGAGACGTGCGCGGCGGACGGGGCGGCACTTGCCTGCCGCCCCCGGCCACAGCATTATCCCGAGAATTCATCAATCGTCAGGACAAGGTAGACGGCTGGCCGGCGCGCCGGCAAGCCGGATGTGCAGCATCGGCCAGGATCCATGGAGATGGAGATGGCGGAACGGGTTCACCACAGAGTCCGCCGGGCGCGGAACGACGCGCGATGGCGCCGACGGATGTCGCTCGCGCTCGGCGGTATCGCCGTGGCGGGGATCGCCGCGTGTGTCGCGCGCTCGCAGCCGGAACCGGAGCTACAGCAGCCCGCGTGGGTCGGCTATCAGCTACCCCCCGGTTCGCCCACGGCGCCGGTGCTGTACCCCGAGGAAGCGCTGACGACGTTCCGGCTGCCGGAAGGGTTCCGCATCGAGCTGGTCGCCGCCGAGCCGCTGGTGCAGGATCCGGTGCGGGCGGATTTCGATCCCGACGGCCGGCTCTGGGTCGTCGAGATGACCGGCTACATGACGGACTTCTACGACGCCGGCGCGGCCGAACCGACCGGGCGCATCGCGGTGCTGGAGGACCTGAACGGCGACGGCGTCATGGACCGGCGCACCGTCTTCCTGGACAGCCTGGTGCTTCCCCGGACCATCGCGATCCTGGAGCGGGGCGTCCTGGTCGCCGCGCCGCCCTACCTCTGGCTGGCGCGGGACACGACGGGCGATCTGCGTGCGGACGTCCGCGAGCTGGTGCGCGACGACTACGGCGACCCCGCCGGCAACGTCGAGCACAACGCGAACGGCCTCCTCTGGGGTATAGACAACTGGCTCCACAACGCCAACTACGCCGGGCAGATCCGCGCGCGGCCGGACGGCTTCGAGTTCCGCCGCACCCCGTCGCAGGGGCAGTGGGGGATCTCGATGGACGAGTATGGCCGGCTGTACCGCAACTCGAACGAGGACCCGCTGCGGACGGATCTGGTCCCGTCGCACTACGCGCTGCGGAACCCGGCGCAGCAGTCGCTGCGTGGCGTCCACGAGCGTCTGACGCCGAACCTCCCCGTCTGGCCGATTCACAAGACGCCGGCCATCAACCGCGGCTACCGGCCGCAGACGATGCGCCCGGACAGCACGCTGGCGCACTACACCGCCGCCGGCGCGCCGACCGCATACACCGGTAGCGCCTTCCCCGCCGAGTACCGGCAGCAGGTCTTCATCGCCGAGCCCGTCGGGAACCTGGTCGGCCGGGTCGTGGTGGAGGATGGCCCGAACGGGATCCCGCGCGCCGTGCGCGTCGACCCCGAGGGGACCGACTTCCTGGCTTCCACCGACGAGCGCTTCCGGCCGGTCAACCTGACCAACGGCCCGGATGGCGCGCTCTACGTCATCGACATGTACCGCGGGATCATCCAGCACCGCTTCTACATCACGGGTTTCCTCGAGCAACAGATCATGAGCCGAGGGCTCGAGCAGCCGACGGGGCTGGGTCGGATCTACCGCATCGTGCACGAGTCGAGTCCGCGGCCGGAGCCGGTGCGGCTGAGCGGGCTGCGCCCCGCGGAGCTGGTGGAGCTGCTCGCGCATCCAAACGGCTGGCACCGCATCACGGCGCAGCGGCTGCTGGTCGAGCGCGGTGACCGCTCCGTCGCGCCGGCGCTCCGCGACATGCTGGCGCGTTCCGCCGATGACCGGGCCCGGCTGCACGCGCTCTGGACGCTCGAAGGGCTGGGCGAGGCGAATCTGGACGCGATCCGCACGGCGCTGGCCGACGCATCGCCGCACGTCCGCGCCGCGGCGGTCCGCATCGCCGAGCCGTGGCTGAGCGAGCCTGGCCATCCGGTGGTCGCGGCTGTGACCGCACTCCGGGATGACGAGAGCTTCATGGTGCGCCGCCAGCTCGCGCTCTCCGCCGGCGTGCTGCCGCCGGCTCAGCGGGAAACGGTGCTCGCCGAGATCGTCGAACGGCATGGCACGGACCCGCTGATGCCGGATCTGGTGATCAGCGGTCTGGCCGGGCTCGAGGCGCAGTTCCTGGAGCGGCTGCTCGAACGGCAGGAGCCTCAGCTCGAAGCGCAGCTCGCGCCGACGATCCAGTCGCTGGCGGCGCTCCTGATCAGGACCCGGAATCTCGCGGCCGTGCAATCGATCATGGCGGCCGCGACCGACGAGAGCCGACCCCGCTGGCAGCGGCTGGCGCTCTTCGCCGGCGCGAGGAGCGCGACGGGCACGATCCAGCTCGAGGCCGAGCCCGCGGCGCTCACCGCCCTCGCCGCGTCCGAAGACCAGGCGCTCAGCTCTGGCGCGGAAGCGCTACTCGCCCGGCTCAACTGGCCCGGCAAGCCTACCCCGCCCCGCGTGGTCCGGGCGCTGACGGCCGAGGAGCAGGCTTACTACGACGCGGGCGAGCAACAGTACGCGGCGAATTGCGCAGGCTGCCACCAGCCCGATGGGCGGGGGCTCGAAGGCGTGGCCAAGCCGCTGGTCGGG
>DATMSC010000688.1:0-1540 GCA_035565595.1 Longimicrobiales bacterium
CGGCCATCCCGATCGGGTCGCTGATCCCCGCCTGGTGATCGACCACGTACTCCTGCGGCAGGACGTGCAGCAGTTCCCTGTCTGCCGGCACCACGACTGCGCGCGCGACATCGTGGACCCGCTTCACATCCGACGCGGTGATCTCCTCACCACCCACTGCCACGACGCCGGTCGAGACCGACGCCTGGATATGCGTTCCTGCGATCCCTACCACGACCCGGTCGACGGCGACGCCGGCCATGAGCTCGGCTTCCTTCATCGCCGCGCGCACCGATTCCGTCGTCCCGTCCAGGTCGATCACGACCTCGCGGCGGACACCGCTCGTCGGGGCCTGACCCACTCCAAGCACCTTGAGGGAGCGGGCGCGGGTGCGCGGGTCCATGTGCGCTTCGCCAATGACCGCGCACGTCTTCGTCGAGCCGATGTCGAGACCGGCTAGAAGGATCGGCCTCATGTCACCTCCTGGCTCCCTGACTCCAGGACACCACGACCTGGTCGCGGAAACGCGCGTCCACCAGACGGACGTCGCCGAGGCTGCCGCTCGCCGCCAGGTCGTCGAGCGCCAGGCTGAGCTGTTCGAGATCCCGCCGCTCTGGCGTGGCCGGCACGAGCGCGCTGATCCCCGTGGGCTCCCGCAGGCGCAGCAGCATCCCACCGCCCGACGCGGGCTCAGCGTCCGAAATCCGCGCGTACAGATCGGGCGCAAGTGACCGCACGTGCGACAGCGTCAACACCGCCTCGCGCGTGGCCAGCGTTTCGACCTCGCCGTCGTCCGCCGAGTCCAGCGCGACGCCCAGCAGCACCGGGAGATCGAGATCAGCGCCGACCAGATCGATCGGTAGCACCGTCCCGTCTGCAGCGACCGGGAGAACCGCCGGCGTAGCCGCGAATGCGATCGGATCTTTTTCCGTGACCTGGACCACCAGCGTCGCAAGCGGTCTGCGCTCGATCTTCGCCTCGGCGACGAGCGGGTGCTCGAGAAGCGCCGCGAGCCACGGAGCCGGGTCGTCGAAAACGCTCGCTCCCGGCTCCAGGCGCAGCGCCGCAACCACGTCTTCCGCCGCAAGATAGCGCGTCCCCTGGACTTCGACACGCGACACGTCGAACATCTCGAGGCGTCGCAACCCGCGTGGCGCGAGTACGATGGCCAGCGATAGGACGCCAACAGCACCCGCGATGACGAGGACGAGGACAGGGCGCTTCATCGTCCGCTCTCCGCAAGCAGGGCAGGCGCGCCCAGCTCCGCCAGAAGGTCGGCCGGAAAACCCCACAGCCGGATCTCCGGGACCAGCTCGACGCCGTACGCGTCGCGCACGCGGCGCCGCGTCTCCAGCATCAGCTCGATCACGTCCTCCGCGGTCGCACCGCCCTCGTTCACGATGAAGTTCGCGTGCATCTCGCTCACCCGGGCACCGCCGCGCTGCTCGCCGCGCATGCCGACGCCGTCCACGAGCTTCCACGCCGAGTATCCGGGCGGATTGGTCCACACCGACCCGCACGAAGGAAGGTCGTACGGCTGGGCCTGGAGCTTCTCCGCGCG
>DATMSC010000689.1:0-3769 GCA_035565595.1 Longimicrobiales bacterium
GGCCAGGGCTAATGGGGGGTTCGGATTGCCGGTGCCGTCGGGCGTCCGGTGGGGCTGGCTTCGGGTGGCCTGTTCCCGAGCCCGCGCCCGGCGCGGCGTGCCCACGGCCTCGCCGCGATTCCCGACGAACCGGGCTGCCCACCGGATGCCGGAGCAATCGATCGGAACCACGCCCCCACTAGCCCTGGCCTTAGCCCCAGCCCTCGCCCTATGCGGTTCCACCGACCAGACCCTCCTCAATCGCTGCCGCTGAGCACCTTCCCGGCGTACCCGTTGTCGGGGTTCCGCCCCTGTCGGAGCAGACGGTCGACGGTCCCCGGTCCGCGGTTGTACGCGGTCAGCGCAAGCCGCACGTTGCCGTCGTACTTGTCGATCAGATAGCGGAGATAACGGAAACCCACCCGCAGGTTGGTTTCGGTCTTCATGAGGTCGCTCCGGCTGGTGCCCGGCACGAGCCACCTCGCGGTGGAGGGCAGCACCTGCGTGTAGCCAACGGCGCCAACGCGCGACACGGCGGTGCGGCGGAAGCCCGACTCGACGCGCACCAGCCCGAAGGCCACCTGCGGGTCGATGTCCTCCTCCACCGCTGCGCGGTGGATCTCTTCGGCGAGCTCCTGGCTCACGGCGTACGCGCGATGGCGCTCGCGGAGGCGCTGCACCACGCTGGCGCGTTCGCGTTCGAGCGCCTTCACGCGCCACGCCGCAGCCGCCAGGGAGCCGTCTCGGTACGTCACCGGTGTCGCGGTTTCGGGCAGCCCGGACGCCATAGCCGACGGGACCAGGCCACCCCGCAGGATCACGACGCCGCCCGGCGCCATGAGTGCCGCTGAAATCGTAAACATCAGGATCGGCCGCCGCGCACTCTCGCACAGCGCCCGAACCTCGGGAACGATACGCTGCATCGCGTAGTCCTCTGGCTTCGGGTTCTGTTGTTCGGCGGCCCGCAGTGCGGGCTCAGCGCGCCATCCATGACCTGCCGGCGCGCTCGCAGGCAATATCTCGAAATATACCCACGCGCCCGCATGGACGGAAGTGCTTGCGCCGATTGGACTTAGATGGATCCACCCCGGTGGCCTCCAAAGAGGGCCGGGGCGGGCGGGCGGATCAGGTGAGTACGACGGGGACCGCCGCGCCGAGCTGGAGCTGCACCTGGATGCTCAACTGCCGCCCGCCGTTTTCGCTGACGGCAAGGATGGTGATGCTGGGACTGTTCGGTGAGGCGACGACGAAGCGCTCGGTGCCGCCGGCCGCGACGGTGCCCAGGAGCCGGGCGCCGCTGCCGTCGTCGAATCGCACGATCATCGGTTCGTTGAACGTGTTGCGCACATCGACCATGTAGACGGGGCCGGGCTCGGTCTGGATGGTGAGCGGACGGCAGGCGCTGCCGGTGACGATGGCGGCAAGGGCGATGGCGGCAAGGGCTGCCGCGCGGCGGGCCTGTTGCATGGTCACCGGTTCATTCGAACACGACGGTGCGCGCTGTCTCCGGAGTGGGCGGCTTGCCGGTCATCAGCTCGATCATAGCGCCCATCTCCTTCCCGATACGCTCCGCCCGGTCGTACAGGGTCAGGACGTGCGCGTAGTCGAAATACGCGACGACTGCATCCTCCGCGCCCACGTAGTTCTCGAGGATGGTCCGGTCCATGTCTTCCCGGAGCTGCTCGAGGATGGCGCCGAGCGCGCGGAGTATCTGCTGCTGTTCGGCGAGGGTGTGGATATCGATGTCGCCCTCGAGGCGAGGGAGGAGAGCCTCGACGTCCGCGATCGCTTCGGCAGGCGCGATCACGCCGGCGCCGCTCCCGCCCTGCTCACCCGAGAGGAGTCGACGAGCGCCGGCGTTGGCGGCTGCGAGCTCTTCGAATTCACAGTGCAGGATCATTTGGCACCTCGGCGTCGAGCCGGGACGGCCCGGATGGTGAATCGACGCTTCGGTCGACAAGGGTGCAAGGCGCGTTCCGGGTCGTCCCCTCTCCGAATATGTGTACACCACCCGCGGCCGGAAAGGTCATCGATGCGCCCGCCGGTGCGTACCGCACGCGGCGCGCGCCGGACGCTATGCGCCGCGTTCCTGCACGATCCAGTCGGCGAGCAGGATACCGGCGATGATGTCGTACGCGGTGTGCGCAATCATCGACGGCAGCACGCTGCCGGTGATGACGAAGGGCACGGCGAGGACGAAGCCGAGCGCGGAGGCCCGGAGCGCGCCGGTCGTCCCCTGATACGAGTGGATGGCGCCGAACGCGACGGAGGAGATGGCCGCGGCCACCCAGACCGAACCGGTCACCAGGGCAATGGCCGGGATCAGGAATGCGCGGTACGCCAGCTCTTCGCCGACCCCTGCGGAGAGGGAGAGCATTGCGAACCAGCGCTTCTCCGCGGAGGTCCGGGGGAGCACGTGCCGCAAGAGCGCGTTCTCGGAAAGGCGCAGCGTGCGGCCGAGAGCGAGCGCGCCGAGCGCCACGAATGTGGCGGCGACGCTCCAGAGCCCGAGCCTCGCGGCGCCGGGGAACACGAGGCCCATGTCGCTGCGGGAGAATCCGCTCAGTGCGCCAGCGGAGCCGGAAAGCCCCGCGAGCAGCCAGATCCCGATGGCCGAGCTGAAATAGATCGCGTGGCGGGGAGGAAGCAGCTCCGGTATGTCGCCGAGCCGTGCCTGGCCGAGGAATATGAAGGGGAGTGCAACCACCAGGAACGCCGTCATGATGCGTGCGGGGAGGGGAATCGCGCCGGCGAGCGCGATGATGGCGCCGCAGCCGACGACCGCGGCGCCGAGGCGGCGGATCATGTGCGGAGAGTGGTGGCGGCGGGGCGGCGCCCGCCTCCGTGCGTCATTGCGTGGACAGCGTCCACCGGCGCCCCAGTATCAGGTTGGCGACGGCCGGCGCGACGTACGCCACGGCCGACCCGAGCGTCAGACCCACGATCATGTCCGTCGCATAGTGGAACCCACCGTACACCGCTCCGACGCTCAAACCGAGGGCGATCGCGGCGAGGAGCGGCACCAGTCGGGGCAGGAAGCGCGCCGCGACCACGACCTGCGCGATGGCGACCGCCGCGTGGGAGGACGGGAACGCCGCACCCTGACTGGAACCGCGCTCGAGAACCCAGTGGGCGACATCGAACATCAGCCCCTGCGCGACCTCCGGCACCGGCGTGCTGTTCAGGTATCTCGGACCCTGGACCGGGAAGTAGATGAAGAGCAGGTAGTGCACGAAGAAGACGAGCATTACCGTGAACACCGCTTCCCGGAACTCCGCGAAGCGGTCGTTCACCAGGAGGAGCAGCGGTGGGGCGTAGATCACGACGTAGTACGCGAGATACGACGCATGCAGCAGCTCGGAGAGCCATGGCAGCGGAAGTGCACCGGCGAGCGTCTGGCTGGGCTGCCCGCCGAACAGCGCCGAATCCAGGCGCATGATCAGGTCGTCGAAGTACGTGCCGCCGTACACTGATTGGTTGAGCGCTGGAAGCTCGCCGTAGAACAGGGGGAGCAGGAGCAGCGGGTACCCGGCGCTGAGGTACGCAACGGCGATGTGCGTCCAGTCGCGCGGCGGGTTTGCGGCTCTACCCGAGGCAGTCGGAAGCCCCGAGTTGTCGAACAACGTGCGCGCGCCGGCCCACAGTGCGAGCACGGCGCAGACCATGTGCACGAAGGCGAAGAGCTTCCAGGCCGCCGGTCGCTCGGGGAAGAGCAGCGCCAGGCCGGAAAGCAGGGAATACGCGGAGATGAGCCGGTGCGTTGACGCTGCGCTTCCGATCGCGGCCGCGA
>DATMSC010000690.1:0-2827 GCA_035565595.1 Longimicrobiales bacterium
CCACTTCGCCGCGTCGGGCGTGACCTCCCGGCTCATGGGCGAGCGCGGGCAAATCTACGGGAAGCGCAAGAACGGCGAGATCTTCCCCGCGGAGGCGTCGATCTCGCAGCTCGGGGTCGGCGACGGCCGCGTATACACGGCCGTCCTCCGCGACGTCACCGAGCGGCGGGCAGCGGAGGAGGCCATTGCCGCCCACTCGCGGGAGCTGGCGCGGTCCAACGCGGACCTGGAGCAGTTTGCGTACGTGGCGTCGCACGACCTCCAGGAGCCGCTGCGGATGGTCGCGAGCTATACGACGCTGCTCGGACGCCGGTATCGCGGCAAGCTCGACGCGGACGCCGACGAGTTCATTCACTACGCCGTCGACGGCGTGACGCGGATGCAGGCGCTGATCAACGACCTGCTGGCGTACTCCCGAGTAGGCCGCAAGCCTCGCGAGTTCACGGACGTGGACATGGACGAGGTACTCATGAGTGCGTTGCAGGACCTGGAGACGGCTGCGCGGGAGGCGGGCGCAACAGTGACCGCCGACCCGCTGCCGGTGGTTCGAGGAGATCGCAACCAGCTCGGCCAGGTCATGCGCAACCTGCTCAGCAACGCATTCAAGTTCAGGGGTTCCGAACCGCCGGTCGTGCATGTGGGCGCCGAGAGGGACGGCACCGAATACGTGTTTAGTGTGCGTGACAACGGGATCGGGATCGCGCCGGAGTTCGCTGAACGCATATTCGCGGTTTTCCAGAGGCTCCACAGCCGGGACGAGTATCCGGGCACGGGTATCGGCCTCTCGATCTGCCGGAAGATCGTGGAGCAGCATGGTGGACGGATCTGGGTCGAGTCGACCGGCGGGCCGGGGTCGACGTTCCATTTCACACTTCCAGCGAGTGAGAACGAGGATCGATGAGTGGCACGCCGTCGACCGCTGCGGTCGAGATCCTGCTGGTCGAAGACAACCCGGGCGACGTCCGACTCACGCGCGAAGCGCTGCGCGAGGGGAAGGTGAGGAACAACCTGAACGTGGTACCGGACGGCGAGAAGGCGCTGGCCTATCTGCGTCGTGAAGGCCCATACGCGGACGCCGTGCGACCGGACCTCATTCTCCTGGACCTCAACCTGCCGCGCATGAGCGGGCGCGAGGTACTCGAGGCGATTAAGGCCGAGCCCCGGTTCCGGAGCATTCCGGTCGTCATCCTCACCAGCTCGGAAGCGGAGCAGGACATCGTTCGGGCATACCAACTCAACGCGAACTGCTACGTCACGAAGCCGGTCGATCTGGACCAGTTCATTTCTGTTGTGAAATCGATCGAAGATTTCTGGCTGACGATCGTGCGGCTGCCGCCCGCCGACTGAGGTGCCATGAGTCCCATCCGCATCCTTCTGGTGGAGGACAATCCTGGCGATACCCGCCTGATTGCAGAGCTGCTGCGGGAAGTGAGGTCGCCCCAGACGGTGCTCGAGTGCGTGGAGCGGCTCGAAGCGGCGAAGCGTCGGCTCGCCGGCGGCGGAGTGGATTGTGTGCTCCTGGATCTGTCGCTACCGGACGCCCATGGCCTGGACACGGTGATTCAGGCATTGGCGGCGGCACCCGACGCCGCGATCGTCGTTCTCACGGGGCTCGACGATGAGGAGCTGGCGGTGCGGGCGGTGCAGGCGGGCGCGCAGGATTACCTGGTCAAGGGGCAGTTCGAGCCGCCGCTCCTCATGCGCTCGATCCGCCACGCGATCGAACGCCGCCAGCTCGACGTGGAGCGCCACCGGCTGCTGGAGCTCGAGCGGGAGGCGAGGGCGCAGGCCGAAGCCGCGGTGCGCGCACGGGACCATGTGCTGCGCATCGTGTCACACGACATCGGGAACCACCTGACGGCGATCGACCTGCAGGCCGCGGCTCTGGTGCGTGCGGTCGCCCGCGGATCGCTCCCGGCGTCGGCGCTCAAGGCGCTCGGCGACGTGCGGGAACAGGTCGCGCACATCCACAGGCTCCGGCGCGACCTGCTCGACGCCGCTACCATCGAGGCCGGGCGTCTCTCGCTCGCCCCCGAGCCGGTGACACCCGTGCAGATCATACGCGATGCGTGTGAACCCATGCGCCCCCTGGCGCGGGCCAAGCCGGTACGCCTGGTCGCGCGGCGAAGTACTTTCCGTTCGAAGCTCCTGGTGGACCGGGTGCGGATGGTGCAGGCGCTCTCCAACCTGATCGGCAACGCCATCAAGTTCACGCCGCCGGGCGGTCAGGTCATCGTGGCGGCGGCGGCCGAGCCCGAGCGCGCCAGGATCTCGGTGCGGGATACCGGCCCCGGTATCCCGCGGGAGCACCTGGCCAGGATCTTCGAGAGCTTCTGGAAGACTCACGACGCGAACCCGGTCGGCGCCGGGCTGGGGCTCAGCATCGCACGCGGCATCGTGGAGGCGCACGGGGGACGCATCACCGTCGAGAGCGAGCCCGGCCTGGGTAGCGAGTTCCGGATCGAGCTTCCCATGGCCGGGAATTGAGGACGGCCGACTCCTCAGGAATCGGCCGCCGCCGCAGGTGCCGGGAACGCGATCACGAGCTGTGCGCGTCCGGTTTCGGGTACATTGACAGTGGTTTCCCGAACCACGGACCGGAGCTCCGCCTGGACGCGGTACGCTCCCGCGGGGAGTCGGGCCAGGAGCCACGGCCCGTTCGTGACCGCCTCCAGGACCGCCTCACCGTTGGCGTTGCGGACCGCAACCCGCACGCCCGAGACGTACGGCCCGTCGGGCTCTGCGAATACGAGCTTCAGGTTCAGCGATTCGGATTCCGCGAGCGCCTCGATCGACTCGCGCTCGGCGAGACCGACGCCGCCGCTCA